>CAYSKU010000167.1:0-5652 GCA_964431775.1 uncultured Ruminococcus sp.
CGTCCCTCGTCCGTCTCGAGGATTATATATCCTGCCGCCTGACCTGTCAGACGGTTTATGTAGCGTGTGCGCTCGGACGGCTCACCGTTTTTCTGTGACTTCGCGGAGAGACCGTAGAAGACGAACTTTATGAACATTGCCGCAGAGGATTTTCCCGATTCGTTCGCTCCGCAGAGGACGTTCACTCCGTCGTCGAGACGTATCTCGTAATTCGTGAGACCGCCGAAGGATATTATGTGTAAAAGTTTTAATTTCATAGGCAAAATATCATTTTACGTTGATATATCAGAACGTTCGTTCTCCTGCAAGTGCGGAAAGTGCATAGCGGAACGCACGCACCGCGACCTCCCTCTCACGTGCATCGTTTGAACGGAGGGACGGCGCAAGTATGCGGTACAGCTCTCCGGTGATGGTCGGGTCGTTCTCGAGGGCTGCACAGTCAACGTCAGGCATTGTAGCATCCTCGAGCTTCAGATAGAACAGTCCCCCGACCGACTCCTCAACGGACTCCGTATCGATGACGAGAGCGCGGTCTACGATGCCTGTCAAACGAAGTGAGAGGAGCGTGTCCTCACCCAGACCATGCTCTGCGATATAGGCTTCCACCGCCTCGCGCACCTCTGCCTGTGAGGTGACACCGGTCAGGGCAAGCTCACCCTTTTCGTACCGTCTTTTCGAGAAGCGGACGCGGCGCACGTTGACAGAGGAGGTCGTGCCTGATTTTTCTATCTCGACCACACAGGCACCCTTAGCACCTGTTTCATCGAAGGCACGTGCCTCGAGGCAGCCGCAGTAGGCATAGCGACCGTCACGACCGATCGGCGGCGGATTATGTATATGACCGAGGGCAGCGTAATCCGCGCCGAACTGCTCGAGCTGCTCCGGCGTTATCGGGCAGTCCTTGGAGCTCTGACCGCCCGACATATCGCAGTGGCAGACGAGGAGGTTTATCGAGGTCGGGTCGGAGACGTGCAGACCGGCTATCGGGGGTGAGGTAAGGTCGTTTGCGGTAAAGCCGAAGCCGTAGACGGTGACGGAGAGGTCGGGGAGAGAGAAGGCGGAGAGGGTATCCTCCGCGAATATACGGACATTTTCGGGGAAGGTGATCCTCGTCCAGACGCTGTCGGTCAGTGCCGGATCGTGATTTCCCGGGGCGATGAAGACGGGCTTTTCGAAGCGTTCGAACTCACGTATCAGAAGTGCTACGGTCTCACGGGTGACGTAGTCGCCGTCAAAGAGATCGCCTGCGATGAGCAAAAGGTCTACATCGTTCGTTCTTGCGTAGGACATCATCGAGGTGAACGCACCGCGAAGCTCGTTTCGGCGTATCTCCGCGTGACGTGGGTCGAGACCCGAGAACGCACTGTCGAGATGAACGTCTCCGGTATGTAGGAGCTTGAGCATAAATAATTGAACCTCCCCACTATGGAACGATTTTCTACATTATAGCATATTTTATGCAGGAATGCAAGGAAGGAAACGCAAGCGTTTTGGGGATTTTTGCTTCAATAACGCCGATGACTGCACTCTCCTTCAGTCGCCGTCGTCGCCACAAATGGCGACCGCGACAGCTCCCTCCCGGAGGGAGCCTCATCTGCGTGAAGCCGAACAGTAAAGAAATACTGCAAACTTATGTAAAAATTCCACTCTCAACTATCCGCACTTTCCTAAATTGTCGTGGGATATCTTTCAATTTCAACTGAACGAACGCCGATGACTGCTTGCGGTCTCAGACCGCCGCCGATGACTGCCTGCGGTCTCAGACCGCCGCCTCAGGCGGGAATTTTGGTGTTGAACGGGAGAGGGTTTTGTGGTATACTATAGGTATGCAGCTATAAAATAATATTTTGTAAGGATAGGTAAAATGGCTAAATACAGAAAAAACCGTATAAACGACGCTGTTACCGTCGAGTGCGCCCAGATCATCCGTGAGATCAAGGACCCTCGCGTCTCCGGCGTTATGATAACCGTCATGAATGCCGACGTCTCGGCTGACCTGAAGTTCGCAAAGATCTATTACTCCGTCCTCGGCGAATGCGACGAAAAGGAGCTGTCTCGCGGTCTTCGCTCCGCAGTCCCCTTCGTCCGCTCTCAGCTCGCTCAAAGACTTAACCTGCGTATCACGCCAGAGCTCACCTTCGTTCGCGACGAGGGCGTTCGTCACGGCGCGGAGATATCGCGTATCCTACGTGAGATATCCGAAAATTCCCCCTCCACTGCGGACGACGTAGACGTAACGGAAGGAGAAGACGACGATGAATGAGCAGCTCACCCCCGATCTCGAGGTCTGTGACGCACCCTCCTACCGTTCGCTCACGTTAGACGAGGTCGCAGACCGCCTCGAAAACGCAAATAACGCCCTCATCCTCACCCACGTCAATCCCGACGGAGACTGTGTCGGCTCGGCGTTCGCTCTTGCTCTGCTCATCGGGGAGCGCGGCGGCACGGCACGTGTCATCTGCTCCGGTGAGCTTCCGAAGCGTCTCCGCTTTCTCGCACCCACCGAGAACTACAGCGTACTCGCAGGCGGCGACCTCGATATCTCACCCTACGACTGCATATTCTCCGTCGACGTTGCTTCGCCCGGTCAGCTCGGCGACCTCTCCTGCCTTATCCCGAATATATCGTTCATGATAGACCACCACATCACAGGTGAGCCGTTTGCGGAGTGCTTCGTTGACTTTACCGCCTCGTCTGCCGGTGAGATAGTCTATCGCCTGTACCGTATGCTTCGCGAAAGAGGCTCGGTCGGTGCAGTCCCCGAGGCGGCACGGCGTATGTACGCGGCGATAGTCTCCGATACCGGAAGCTTCAAGTTCGCAAATACCTCCCCCGAGACGCACCTTGCAGCCTCCGAGCTGGTAGATGAGATAAATTCAGCCGATGACGGCGGTCTCGATACGTCCGAGGTCTGCCGCGCACTGTTCGGTCAGCGCACCCTAAAGGAGCTTACCGCACAGATGCTCTCGATACAGAACCTGCGCTTCTTCGAGAACGGTCGTCTCGGCGCGGTGCTGTTCACACGCACCATGCTCGAGGAAGCCGGACTCACGGACGAGGATATCGGAAACATAGTCGATACTCCGCGTGGAGTAGAGGGAGTGTTGGTCGGTATATCCCTCCGTCAGCTCTCCTCCGACCCGACACAATACAAGGTCTCCTCACGTGCTAATACAGATATAGACTGCGCCTCGGTCTGTGCGCGCTTCGGCGGCGGCGGACACGTCCGTGCTGCCGGCTGTACTATAGCCGCAGAGACCCCCGAGGAAGCGTTGGCGACGGCGGTCGCGGCGTTTGGCGAGGCGATACGTGCCGCACGGGGCGAATGACCTATGGGAAGAAGAAAGCCTGACACCGTATCGGGTGTCCTCATCATAAACAAGCACGCCGGAGTTACCTCACACCGGATAATCTCGTCTGTGCGAAAGCTCTACAACACCTCACGTGTCGGTCATACCGGAACGCTCGACCCTATGGCAACGGGCGTTCTGCCGATACTCCTCGGACGTGCCGCAAAGGCATCGGACTACCTCATGAATCACGACAAGGAATACGTCTGTGAGATGAAGCTCGGTCTGACCACCGATACGGAGGACATTACCGGCGAGGTACTCTCGACCTCCGACGACCTCCCCTCCGAGGAGCGTGTGCTTGAGGTATGCGCCTCATTTGTAGGTCAGATAATGCAGATACCGCCGATGTACTCCGCCGTAAAGATAGACGGACGAAAGCTCGTTGACATCGCACGTGAGGGCGGTGAGGTCGAGCGAAAGCCTCGTCCGGTCGAGATATACGAGCTTGATGCACGCCGTATCTCCGATGATGTATACTCTATCCGTGTAGTATGTTCAAAGGGGACATACATCCGCACGTTATGCAGTGACATAGGGAAAGTACTCGGCTGTGGGGCGGTCATGCAGTCGCTCGTTCGCACGAGGACGGGGCAGTTCACACTTGACGACTGTGTCACGGTGGAGCAGCTGGACGGCATGACGGAGGAGGAGCGTATGTCGCTTCCACGACCTGTTGAGACGCTGTTCGAGACGCTGCCGGAGGTGACGCTCCCCGAGTATTACGTGAAGCTCGTTCGGGGCGGCACGAGTCTTTATCAAAGGAAGCTGCACGTCACCTTTGAGGACGGAGTACTCCTACGTCTGAAGCATCGAGGTGAGTTCATCGCTCTCGGCAGAGCGGAGACCGACTCCGACGGACGTGCCGTCATACGTCCCGAAAAGCTCTTCAGCCTCGGGGCGGTCTGAGACCGCAGGCAGTCATCGGCGTTAGTAAAGCTGAGTAGGGGAGCGATCCCACGACAATATTATTGGTGCAAAGTCGCCTGAGCCGCCGAACGGTCATCGGGGCGGTCTGAGACCGCAGGCAGTCATCGGCGTTAGTGAAGCTGAGTAGGGGAGCGATCCCACGACAATATTATTGGTGCAAAGTCGCCTGAGGCGACGGACGATCATCGGCGTTAGTGAAGCTGAGTAGGGGAGCGATCCCACGACAATATTATTGGTGCAGACTTGGTCGGCTGACGGTTTGTCTTGTGCAGACATAACGTTCTATAGCCGCCGTGCGGTCTGCACAAAACGAGCCGTTTTTTCGCTATATCTTATTGATTTTCGATCCGAAAGGTGGTATAATCATACCGATCAAATCAAGTGGAGTTGTAATCATGGCACAGAAGAACAAGATCGGCTTTACGGTCAGGCTCGACGAGGAGCTGTATCGGAAGTTTCTCGCCGTTGCAGAGGCAGAAGGACGTGACGCAAACAACCACATCCTCCACCTTATCCGCACGAATACGGCGTACTACGAGAGGATACACGGCAAGATAGACACCTCAAAGGTAGTGCTTCCCGAGCAGGACAGCTCGTCAGAGTCGTCAAAGTAGAGAAAAACATATCTAAGGAGGACAGCATGGCAAAGAAAAGCACGTTTTTTTCCGAGTTCAAGACCTTTATAGCACGCGGAAACGTCGTTGATATGGCGGTCGGTGTCGTAGTCGGCTCGGCGTTCACGGCGATAGTGAACCAGCTCGTACAGGGCATAATAAACCCGTGTATAGGTAAGCTCATCGGTGACATCAATCTTTCAGACTACAAGGTAGTCCTTACCGCCGCAACGGAGGAGACCCCCGAGGTCGCTATCCTCTACGGTGCGTTCATCCAGTCGGTGATAAACTTCCTTCTCATCGCGTTCAGCGTGTTCGTCGTAGTCCGTACCCTGAATAAGGTAAAGGACGCGGTAAAGCGCAAGGAAAAGGAAGAAGAGAAAAAAGAGGAAGCACCGGCAGCTCCGCCGGAGCCGTCCGAGGAAGTGCTTCTCCTGCGTGAGATCCGCGATTCACTGAAAAAGTAAGCGAACAGACAAAGACCGTCCCGTCTCAGAGCATCAGTCGGGCGGTCTTTTTTTCGTCTTTTTTTCGAAATAGCTTTACAAGGACTGAAAAATCCCGTATAATTGGGGTATAAACGACAAACGAAGATCCAATGATGCAAAGGAGAAGAAAATGAAGACTATTCGCTTCGGTATCATAGGTGCCGGCGGTATCGCGAACAAATTCTGCGCCGCCGTCAGACTGACCGACCACGCAGAGGTATGCGCCGTTTCGAGCAAGTCCCTCGACAGAGCGCGAGACTTCGCCGTGAG
>CAYSKU010000168.1:0-5644 GCA_964431775.1 uncultured Ruminococcus sp.
ACACCCGAAAGGAGCTTTTCCGCAACGAGGAAGAACGCAAAGTACAGTCCCCACAAAACGAATGTCCACTCCGCTCCGTGCCAAAGTCCCGTCAGCATCCAGACGGTCAATATATTTATTGCCCAACGCAGACGTGATACGCGATTTCCTCCCATCGGAATGTAGATATAGTCGCGAAACCATGTACCGAGCGACATATGCCAACGTCTCCAGAATTCGGAGACAGAGCTTGAGATATAGGGGTAATTGAAGTTCTCGTTGAAGTCAAAGCCGAACATCTTACCAAGTCCTATAGCCATATCGGAGTAGCCCGAAAAATCATAATATATCTGCAAGGAAGAGGCTATGGCGTAGCCCCACACGCCGAGCATAGACGTTCCGAGTGAGGTACACAGCTCGCCGAGCGTATTTGCAAGGAGTACCTTTTTCCCAAGTCCCACGGAAAAGCGGATGACACCTTTCGTAAAGCCCTCTACGGAATGTGTGCGCTCAGCAAGCTGCTCCTCTACGTCCGCATAACGGACTATAGGTCCTGCGATAAGCTGCGGAAACAGCGATACGTACAGTGCAAGACGGAGCAGTCTTTTCTGTGCCGGACAACGTTTCATGTACACATCGGCAGAGTAGCCGATCAGCTGGAAGGTATAGAACGATATACCTATCGGAAGTGTGTGCTTCGGTACGGGAAGCTGTACACCGGGGATCAGGTTTAGGTTCGACGTTATAAAGCCTGCGTACTTATACCACAGGAGCGGAAGCACGGACAGCACTACGGTACAGATGAACCAAAGTCTTCGTCTTTTTGTGTCACGCTCCATTAGGTTCACGAGCAGATACGACTGCGTTATCGAAAAAAGCATCAGCAGGATATAGACAGGCTCACCGACTGCGTAGAAGATGAGTGAGAACAGTAGCAGGACGATATTCTTTGCACGGTGCGGAACAAAAAAATAGCACGGCAGAAGTACCGGCAGGAAAAAATACAAAAACGGAATGCTCGAAAAAACCATGAGGAAGCCCCTTCGTTGAAAAAATGTTGCGTTTTTGAAAAGCTCGGGGGGAAGTCTTATAAAGCCCTCCCCCGACAATATTTTACAGATACACTATTCGGATATCCTCGTGCTACGACCTCAGAACGTGACGACAGAGCCTACGTTTTCGTATACGCCCTCAGCCGCTTTGGTGATCGAAGCCATTATAGTATCTACCTGATCCTTTGAACCCATTACAAGGATGATATCATTATCAAGTGTAACGGAGGCGATATACTCGGCGGTCACGCAGATCCACTTGCTCGGGTTGATGCTCTCGCCGAGTGCGGTCTGAAGCTCTGCCGTATTGCTGCCGTCTGTACGAAGGAAGACGAGAGAATACGCGATAGAGCCGACACCCGATTCGGACAGGATAACGTCTGTGATACCCGAGGTATCGGTAAGACCTGTATGGTAGGTGATCGTATCCATATCCTCGGTCGAGAGGACGTTCGTTGTAGTCATCATCGGAAGTACCTCCTGGCAGAGGCTGTAGACGTTTGCATCGATGAAGGCTGCCGCATCGTCTGCGGACTCGACCTTCGTGACAGGCTCTGCGGTGATCTCTTCGTCAACGAAGCTCTCACCACCCATATCCTCTTCACCGGAAACCGTGCCGTCTTCTCCCGCAATATCTTCCGCGCCGTCGATCACATCGTCTGCCGCGTTCTCCGCGCCCTCTACGATATCCGTTACTGCGTTGCCGCCGTTTTCGGTCTCGCCGCCTACGGTATCGTTATCCTTAGTCGAGGCGCAGGAGGAAAGAAGGAGTGCGGCGGTTAGGAGTGCTACGAGTATCTTTTTGAAATTCATGTGTTTGTCTTGACCTTTCTGTTTTTCTGTTTTCAATGTTCATATTTTATTATGTACGTGTATTAGACGATCTATACACAAAAAGGTTGCGTATGATGTGTAAATAAAATATGAAATAATATTTTTATTTTTTCGTCGGTGCGGTATATGACAGTGAATATCACACAAAAAGTGCGTTTCGGAGGAATAATATCTTCGGTCGGCGTATCTGAACGGATCTGAAATGGGTGTGCAGCGACCTTTGCAAGGTCTCTACACACCCCTTTTTTCAAAAGTAAATATGTCACCTATATCACAGCAGGATGACTCCGAAGACTCCCGAGAGGATTATCACTGCCGCCGGAGGTACCTTTTTCGTACACATAAGTACGAGTGCGCCGGCGAACAGCGCGAGAGAAACAAGGTTCAGCGCGGACAGTGCGATCTCCGAAAAAACGGACGTTCCGAACAGTGCAAGAGCAACGACCGTTGCAAAGGAGGAGAACACCATTGCACACACTGCCGGTCTGATAGTGCCAAGTACCTTTGAGAAGATGTTTCCGTTACGGTACTTGACGTACAGTATCGCGATAATGGAGACGAGTATGCACGAGGGTGCGGCACAGCCGAGCGTTGCGGCGATACTGCCGCCGAAGCCTGCCGTTCTGTAGCCCGCAAACGAGGCGGCGTTTATGGCGATAGGTCCGGGAGTGACCTCGGACAGAGTCAGGATATCGGCAAATTCCGTATAGGACAGCCAGCCCTGATTCTCGACTACGGTAGCCTGTATCAACGGGAGTGAGGCGTAGCCGCCGCCAAACGACAGCGCGCCGATAATGAAAAACTGAATAAACAGCTCAATGTACAGCATAATGACCTCAAAAAACAAGCATCAGAACGAGTACTGCCGCAAAGATCGCAACATACAGCGGCTTTTTAAGTGCGGACCTTGTCATACCGCAGACGGTATACAGAAGGACTGCCGCGACTCCGCACTGCATTCCGCGAAGGAGCTTTGCAACGAACGTTATCTCACCGAGCAGGTCGTACAGTGCCGCAAGGACGGACATTATCACGAGGGGAGGTATCAGAGTTCCGATGACGGCGACTGCCGCGCCTGACATTCCGTGGAGCTTATAGCCGGTAAGCACCGCCGCGTTGACTGCCGAGGCACCCGGTGCGGTCTGTGAGATCGCCGCGACATCGAGCATCTCATCCTCGCTGAGCCAGCCGAGACGTTCGGTATAGCTGCGGCGCATAAGTGAGATAAGGACGTAGCCTCCTCCGAAGGCTGAAGCAGACAGGCGCAGTGAATTAAAGAATATCGTTCGGAGATCGTTTTTCGGCATGGTGTCCTCCATTACTTTATATTTTCGCAGTACGGAAAACATCAATTATAGAGGATTTCCGCACTGATCGTGTCTACTGTATATTATACTCCTTGAATTCAAATATGTAAAATGATATAATTTAATGGAATTTATAAGCGTTTACTTATAATGAAACAGAGGTGAGCAGTCATGACCATACGGCACATCAAAATATTCGAAGCCGTGTGCGAATGCGGATGCAACACGACGAAGGCGGCTGAACAGCTGCACATGACCCAGCCTGCGGTCAGTCTGGCGATATCGGAGCTTGAGAGCTATTACGGTGTTCGTCTGTTCGACCGTATCTCGCGCCGTCTTTACCTCAGCGAAGCCGGACGACGCTTCCGCGAATATTCACGAAGCATCTCCCTGACCTTCGATGACATGGAGAAAACGGTACGTGAATGGGAGGAAAAGGGCGTGATACGTGTCGGAGCAAGCATCTCCATAGGCTCTATGCTTCTCCCCGACTACGTGGCACACTTCAAAAGTGAGCATCCCGACACTGTGGTTCGGGTAAAGGTCGATCGTTCCGACCGTCTCGAACAGGCTACTCTTCAAAACGAGCTCGATCTCGCGCTGATGGAGGGTATAGTTCACGATGAGGCTCTGGTATCGGAGGATCTTATGGAGGACAGTCTTGCCGTCGTCGCTTCGGCGAAGCGGTACAGTGACGGTACTGTGATATCGCCCGAGGAATTCCTTCAAATGGATCTTCTTTTACGTGAGCATGGGAGCGGTACACGTGAGGTCTTCGACAGCACGCTTGCGGCTCTCGAATACCCACTTCCCGAGCCTATGTGGGAAAGTCTCAGCACTGCCGCGCTGATAAACGCCGCGTGTGCCGGTCTCGGGGTCGCGATAATCCCAAGGCGTATGGCAGACGAGCGCATCGCCTGCGGTGACGTTGCACGGCTGTATGTCGCCGGTATCGACTTCAAGCGAAAGTACAAGATAGTTTATCACAAAAACAAGCACCTGACCTCTGCCGCACTCGCGTTTCTCGGGCTTTGCCGAAGTCTCGGGAGGATAGCGGAGGAGGATAACACAAAAACAGATATAGGAGGGTCGGAGAGATAACAGCTCTCCGAGGAAGCTATAATGGAAAAAAGTATCATCTTACGTGCGATCTCGGCGGACGGAGGTATCCGCGTGATCTTCTGCAACAGCACGGCTATAGTAAAAAAATCATGCAATATTCACCACACCTCAAAGACCATGACTGCCGTTTTGGGTCGCGCACTCACGGGAACGTCCCTTATGGCAAGTCTGCTAAAGGACAAGGACAACACGTTGACGTTCCAGCTTCGCGGTGACGGTCCGTGCGGAAGTGTCGTCTGTGTCGGTGACTACATGGGAAACGTGCGCGGATATGCGGACGACATGACCGTTGAGCTTCCTCCGAACGCACTCGGTAAGCTCGACGTCGGCGGTGCGGTCGGACACGGCTCTATGTACATCATAAAGGATCTCGGGATGAGTGAGCCCTACGTTGGTGTCGCGCCGTTGATCACCGGTGAGATCGCGGACGACATCACCGAATATTTTGCGTCAAGTGAGCAGACACCGACGGTCTGTGCGCTCGGAGTCCGTGTCGATCACGACAATATGTGCTTCGCGGCAGGCGGGTATCTCGTTCAGCTGATGCCCGGGTATGACGAGAAGGATATCTCGATACTTGAAGACAACGTCGGCAAAATGGAGTCGGTATCAAAGCTGATCGCCGACGGCAGGAGCGGTGAGGAGATCATCGCAATGCTCCTTGACGGTATCGGCTACGAGATATTCGATGAATTCGACGTTGACTACATCTGTCCGTGCAACCGTGACAAGTATCTTCGTGCGCTGATCGGACTCAATGAGGAGGACATGAACGAGCTTCGCAGCACCGGTGAGCCTGTTGAGACGAATTGCCGCTTCTGCGGAAGGAAGTTCACGTTCGAATTGGCAGAGCTTGAAGCCGCACGTGCGGAGGCAAGATCGTAAAAATCTGTACGCGGCTGTATGAACGACGGCCTTTCGGGAGAATATAGCATAGGAAGCATCATTTTTCCAACCACAAAGGAGAGAGCTATGGAACTCAAGGGAAGTCGTACCGAACAAAATCTTATGACGGCGTTTGCCGGAGAAAGTCAGGCGCGAAACAAGTACACCTATTTTGCCGCCGTTGCCGCCGAGGACGGCTACGAGCAGATCGCGGCGATCTTCCGTGACACTGCCGAAAACGAAAAGGAACACGCGGAGCTATGGCTTCGTGAGCTGTCGGGTATCGGCGCAACGAAGGAGAACCTTCTACACGCGGCAGAGGGTGAAAATTACGAATGGACCGATATGTACGCCCGTTTCGCAAAGGAAGCGGACGAGGAGGGCTTTACGGCTCTTGCCATACGCTTCCGTATGGTCGCGGAGATCGAAAAAAGTCACGAGGAGCGTTACAGACGGCTGCTCGAA
>CAYSKU010000169.1:0-5568 GCA_964431775.1 uncultured Ruminococcus sp.
CGTGTGCGGCTCACTTCGTGAAAGCTGACGTCACCCCAACTCGTAGGTATATACGAACTGACTTTAACGTCTCGGCGGTATTCTCGACTACTTAACTAAAGCAAAGGGAGAGTCCCGAGAGGGAACGCCAGACACGTAGTGTCTGAACCGGTCGCCGAGAGTCAAGGGAGGCTCGCGAACTGAGCCTCCTTTGCGCCGGTTCCTCGCAGGAACATAAAATTCCGGAAACGCCGTGCGTTTCCTACCTTATAAAAAAAACAAGCGGTCTGCATAAGACAAACATTCTATAGACCACGTGTAATCTGCATAAGACAAAATTTCAGCCAACCAAGTCTGCACCAATAAAATTGTCGTGGGAACTCTTTCAGTTTCAGCTGAAATAACGCCGATGACCGCCTGTCGGCTCAGCCGACTTTTCAATAGTTTTGACTTTTTCCTGACAAAAGAGGGGTGAGGAAAAAATAGAGCATAAAAATTTTTGAAATACTCTTGATTATTTATTTTCGGCATATTATAATGAGAACAGTATAGGATGACCGAATTTATTATCAGATCCAATCAAACGAAAGGAGCAAGATCATGTTCAATATCGGTGTGACTACACGCGCCTTCAACGGATTGACGATTTCCGATACCGCACGTGAGATGGCTGCCGGCGGCTTCCGCTGTACCGAGCTGTGCTTCGTGCATTCCGACCTCGCCGGCTGGAAGTATAACGGTATCGGCGACCTCGAGGGCATAACCCCCTCCCGTATCCGCTCCGTTGCCGACGAGTTCCGCGGCCGCGGTATAGACGTTACCTCCCTCGGTATGTTCACGGATCTCCGTAACCCCGACGAGAACGAGCGTAACGCCGTTATCGATTACGCAAAACGCTATATAGAGTTCGCAAGCGAAGCCGGCATACCCTATATCGCCAGCGAATGCGGCTTTACCCCGGGCAGACGCGGCATAAACGCGGATACCTACGAGTCCGATTACCAAAACCTCAAGGAGACCCTACGTACCATATGCCTCGAAGCCGAAAAGGCTCACGTCCATATCTGCCTCGAAGCCTGCGTCCTCGATATCATCCCCTCTCCGCGCAGACTAAAGAACCTCATCGAGGAGCTGGAGCATGAGTCCCACGTCCGCCTCGGCTCGATGCTCGATCCGGCTAACTTCCTCGCAAATTCCGATGAGGAGGGTATGTTCCATTACCTCCGCTACGATATCTCCTACCTCCACGGTAAGGATCGCAAGATGAACGCCGCCTACGGCGTCAACGTCGGCGACGGCGATATCGATTGGGTAAAGTTCATGGAATGCTACCTCCGCTACGCAGACCGTAAGCCCTTTATCCTCGAGTACTGCAACCGCGATAACTGCCGTGAGATAAAGGCCCGCGCCGAAAATTATTACGACGACGCCTTCCATTCGATCATCAATCGAATGAACTGATACATACGAACGACCACAAGACTACAAAATTCCAAATCCCAAAATATAAAGGAGACACACCATGATCAAACTCGGTGTAAACTCGGTACTCTTCAAAACAGTATCGTTCCGCGAAGCCGCAGAGGCTATCAAAAAGTGCGGCTATGACGGTGTCGAGATCTCCGGCATCGCCGGTATGTGCGAACACCTGAACCTCGCAAACTGGAAGAACGACAAGGCGGAGCTCATCGCCATCCGTGAGGAGCTCGACCTTCCTTTCCTCGCCACAGAAGTAGCGTCTCAGGATCGCGACCGACTCAATACCGCCTTTGAGGCGTGCGCCGAGATCGGTATACCGATCGTCAATATAGGTCCCGGCGGTCAGATGAACAACGAGGACACCCTGCGGCAGTCCCTCGAGACCATACAGATACTCGCAGAGGATGCGGAAAAGTACGGCATAACCCTCTGCGTAAAGGCTCACGTAGGTGCGGCAGTATGGTCTACCCCCACCACGCTCCGCATGATGGAGGCTATAACCTCCCCTGCCTTCGGCGTTGACATGGACCCCTCCCACATCCACCGCGCAGGCGAGGATCCGGCAGTCGCACTTCCGGCAGTCCTCTCTAAGATGAAGCATATCCACATCCGTGACTGCAAGGGTGAGGGTCCGTCCCCGGGAGCTCCGGCAGATCAGGCGTGCGGACGCGGCGACATCGACCTCTACGGCTACTTCAAGGCTATGGTAGACCAAAACTACGACGGCGCGGTCGATCTCGAGGTCATAGGTCCCGACCAGTCCCTCGTTGATGCGACAAGGATCGCCGCAGAGAGCTACGGCTACATGAACGCTATCCTCAAGCAGCTCGGCGCAAGATAAGGGGATACGATGGGGGGCTTTTTGGGGAAAGGTTCCCAAGCCCCTCCAAAAGACCTTACAGAAAACGGATCTGACAGGATACGGTGCAGATCCGGAACAACGATATAAGATATATAAAAATATAGTATATTCGATCACACAAAGGAGATACGATCATGGCAAAGAGACCAAACATTCTGTTTTTCGGTATAGACAGCCTTCGCAGTGACCATATGTCGCTCTACGGCTACAAGCGTCTGACCACGCCCCACATCGACAGCTACATCGAGGACGGCGGTATCGTCTTCGACCATATGTACAGCCCCTCCATTCCGACCACACCGGGCTACGCCTCCATGGTAACGGGTATGGACTGCTTCTCCACCGACTGTGTCGCGCTCCGTCACGAGGGCGGTCTCACCGAGGCGGTACGCACCCTCCCCGAGATACTCCGCGACTACGGCTACACCTCCACCTATATCGGCGGACACTCCTGCCGCGGCTGTGACAAGGTCATAACCTATCAGGACTGGAATCCCGACAAGGCAGAGGAGATGAACAAGGCAGCTATTCCCGAGCTCGAGCGTCTTGCGGCTCAGGATCAGCCGTGGCTTCTGTTCATGCGCCACATGGATCCCCACTCCCCCTACTACACCAAGGAACCCTTCACGAGAATGTTCTACCAGGGTGACGAGTTCGACCCGAACAACAAGTCCATGAAGCCGGTCTACGAGTTCAAGCCGTTCCGCGACTACTTCCTCAGCTGGTTCCCGGAGGGCTGCACCGACGCAGAGTACATAATCGCTCAGTACGACGCCTCCGTTGCGTACATGGATCTCTGCATCAACCAGATACTCGAGAAGCTCCGTGAGCTGGGTCTCGAGGACGACACCATAGTCGTATTCACCTCCGACCACGGCGAGACCCTCTACGATCACGACTGCTACTTCGACCATCACTCCATCTACGACAACGTTCTTAACGTACCGTTCGCGTTCAAGTATTCGAAGTTCGGCTACGAGGGACACGTTGACGACATAACCCAGACGAAGGACGTTCTTCCGACGATCCTCTCTCTTGCCGGCATCGACTGCGGCATCAAGTTCGACGGTCGCGACATGACCAAGGCTATCACGGGCGAGGGCGTTCGTCAGGAGCCCGAATTCTACATCACCGAGGCTACATGGATGAGAAAGCACGGCTGGAGAACTCCCGAATGGAAGCTCATCGTTGCGCTCGAGCCCGACTTCCACTTCAAGCCGGCAGTTGAGCTCTACAACCTCATCGACGACCCCGAGGAATACAACAACCTTGCGGAAAAGGAGCCCGAGGTAGTCGAGTTCCTGAAGAACCGTATGCTCGCGCACATCGCGAAGCGCGAAGCTGAGGTAGGTCACGCGAACCCGATGTACACGAACCTCAACTGGAGCGGCTTCGGCAGACCGTTCGAATCCTCCGAGGAGGCGTACAACACGCTCCACATCGGTGATCCCGAGGCAGCCAAGAAGCTTCAAGCCAAGCTCAAGGACATGGGCGTCTCCGACTAGCAGCCTGAGGGCGGCTGAGCCGCCGAGCAGTCATCGGCGCACGTGAAGCCGAGACCCAAAGATATCCCACGACAATATTATTCGTGCGGATCCGTTCTTCGTGTCGCCTGAGGGCGGCTGAGCCGCCGAGCAGTCATCGGCGCACGTGAAGCCGAGACTGTACGATATCCCACGACAATGTTATTCGTGCGGATCCGTTCTTCGTGTCGCCTGAGGGCGGCTGAGCCGCCGAGCAGTCATCGGCGCACGTGAAGCCGAGACTGTACGATATCCCACGACAATGTTATTCGTGCGGATCCGTTCTTCGTGTCGCCTGAGGGCGGCTGACCAAACGAAAAAACGACCCAAGGCAAAGGAGAAACATCATGCAGAGAACGTGTGTTGTCGGTATGGGACATATCGGGCATCGTCACGCCCGAGCCTATACCGAATCGGATAAAGCGGAGCTTGTCGCGGTCTGCGACCGCGTGCCGGAGCTTGCCCGTGCGGCAGGAGAGAAATTCGGCGTTCCGTATTTTACAAACGCAGTTGAGATGTTCGACGCAATGAAGCCGGACATAACGAGCATAACGACAGGTGGCTTTGAGTATTCGAGTGACCACTACGAGCCGACCATACAGGCACTTGAGGCAGGCTCGCACGTTCTGGGAGAGAAGCCGATCTCGAACGACCTTCGTCATGCGACCGAAATGGTCGAGCTTGCGGAGAAGAAGGGACTGTGCTACGGCATCGACATGAACCACCGCTTCACGCCTGCGGCACGTCAGGCGAAGAAGTGGCAGAACGACGGCAGGCTCGGTTCGCTCCTGTTCTGCAATATGTCGCTCTGGATAGGAAAGTTCATGCCGCTCGAATCGGTGTACTATCATCTCAAGGCACTGAATCCGCACAGCATCAACATAATGCAATATTTCTGCGGACCCATCACGGAGGTCTCGACCTACGCGATGGTCGCGCCCGGCAGGAACATATACTCGACGCAATCGACGGCAATGCGGTTCGAATGCGGTGCGGTAGGACATCTGACCTCGTCCTACGATATCACACGCGGACATCCGATGGAAAGATGTGAGGTAGCCGGAACGGACGGACGCTTCACGTTCGAGGATATGTGGCGTGAAGCGGTGCTGTATCCGGCGAACTCGCCTGTGAAGGAGGTCTATACGAATCCGGTATTTGACGGACCGAACCGTTTCGAGTGCTTCTACGACACATTCCGCGATCGTATCCATTATTTTGTCGATCAGGTAGACGGCGGCGCACGTCCCGACGAGATAGACGGAAGCGGACGTGAGGGACTTGAGGCCTCCCGAGTCATCCACGCGATGATAAAGTCCATCGAAGAAGGCAGTGCATCCATCAAGGTCAGCGAAATAGTCGGCTGAGCCGACAGGCAGGCATCGGTTTCCGTGAAGCCGAAATCGCACGATATCCCACGAGGGTGGAGTTTGTGCAAACTCGTCTGCCGACGGCTCGTTTTATGCAGACCGCACGGTGACTATAAACTTTATGTCTTATGCAGACCGCTTGTCTTCCTATAAGGAAGAAAACGCACTGACGGAGAGAACACCTCACGTAGTAGGTTGACGTTAGCCTTGGTCACACGTGTATGAGCCTCCCTCCGGGAGGGAGGGGGACCGCGTTAGCGGTGGAAGGAGAGCGCGGGAATCGGCGTTTGTGAAGTTGAAATTAGGGCGTGTTTGAAAAAAGTCAATATGCACAGATAGCGGAGCTTTTTGCGCT
>CAYSKU010000170.1:0-5517 GCA_964431775.1 uncultured Ruminococcus sp.
TCCCACGACCATGTGGAAAAGTGCAGACTTCTTGTTTTTCCGAAAACGCATGGACGGAGAGAATACCGAGGGTTGCGGATACGTAGTGAGGTTTTGCGAACAGACAGAGAAAATGCCAAAGGTTAAGTTACTTAGTGAGGTGTTCTCCATGTCTGTTCGCTAAAACGTATGGAGCTGACTAAATCGAGGTTGTCGTCACCCCAACTCGTAGGTATATACGAACTGACTTTAACGTCTCGGCGGTATCCTCCCCTACTTAACTTCACGAGGGGAGAGTCCGGAGAGGGAACGTCTCCGGTTGGGGGAATTCACAAGGGGGCTTCAACTAAGTCCCCTTGTGCGCCGCCCCGCGGAGGGGCATAAAATTTAGAAAACGACCCGATGGTCGTTTTCTTACATATAAATTTACGTGCGGTCTGCATAGGACAAAAAATCAGCAAACGATCCTGCACAGATAATATTGTCGTGTGATATCGTGCGATCCAAACTGCAAGTGCGCCGATGCCTGCTTGCGGTCTCAGACCGCCGACAAAGGTCTGCACTTTTCCACATGGTCGTGGGATATCGTGCGATCCAAACTTCACGTGTGCCGATTCATGCTTGCGGTCTCAGACCGCCGACAAAGGTCTGCACTTTTCCACATGGTCGTGGGATATCGTGCGATCACAACTTCACGTGTGCCGATGCCTGCTTGCGGTCTCAGACCGCCGACAAAAGTCTGCACTTTTCCACATGGTCGTGTGATATCGTGCGATCCAAACTGCAAGTGCGCCGATTCATGCCCGTCGGCTCAGCCGACTCAGCCGACAGTTTTGGCGCGGATGATGATGCCGTTTTCGAAATAGCCCTTGTAGATGCGACCGCTCGGCCAGCTGTACGTGCCTGCACCGGAGAGAATGTTGTCCTTGAATTCCCCCGTGTAGCTCTCGCCGCTTGCCCACGTGTACGTACCTATGCCGCTTCGCATATCGTCAACGTAGTCGCCCTCGTATACGTCTCCGTTCGCCCACGTGTATACGCCGCTTCCGCTCTTGCTGTCGTCCGTGAAGCCGCCGATGTATACGTCGCCGGAGGCGTAGCGGTATTCGCCCGTGCCGTCGCGGCGGTCGTTCTTGAACGTCCCCTCGTATACAGAGCCGTCCGCGAACGTGTACTTCCCAAAGCCCGACTTCACGCCGTTCTCGAACGAGCCTTCGTATACGTCACCGCTCACGTAGGTGTATACGCCTGTCCCCGAGAGGGCGTCGTTCTCGAACGTGCCGACGTATATGTCGCCGTTCGAGTAGATCATCTGACCGTTTCCGTTCTTGAGCAGATCGTCGAGTGCGCCTGTGTAAACGTCGCCGTTCGAGTACGATATCTCCTCACGGTCGAGGTTCACGTCCGCAGAAACTCCGTCCGAGTAGATCAAACGTCCCTTGTACGGCTCTCCGTTCTCGTCTACCTGACCGAGGAACTTCACGTACAGGTCGTCGGTCACGTTCACCTTTATGTAGCGCACGCCGGAGGCGTACACTATCGCGACAAGCCCCACGATGCATATGAGCGCGAGAACGACTATCGTCACGAGCACGAACGCAAAGCTGCGCTTCTTCTTTTTTCTTCGGGGTGCGTTCCGTCTCCCCCGTTCCATCGGTTGGTTCATAATTTCTCCCGGTTGCGTGATATATTGGCAGGTGCTGCCCTGCCGTGGCTTACAGATACTTCGAGGTGGGGGTGAGCTGTGTCATGAGGTTGTCGAGCATTTGCAGAAGCTCCGGTATGACGAGTGTCGCGGCGAAGATCGCGACAGCCAGAATGACAGCCGAGATGATGAAGGTACGCACGGGGCGACCCTCCTCCGTATAGCGAAGCTCGGCGGCTATGCGGCGTTCCTCGGGGAGGTAGAAGCGAGCGGTCTCGAACGGAATGACGGTCGGTATCTCGTCGCCGAGGAACTTTTCGTGCCAAAAGCGAGCGAAGCTGTTGCACTTTTTCTTCGGGAACTCGTTTGCGTTGGTGCAGACGAGCATACGAGAGAGTGAGCTTCCGCTTTGCAGCTGACGTTTGATGTACCATTTGCCCTTGAAGCTGAGGCTCTCGAGGGTGACGGCGCGTTCCTCATCGAGTGCGCCGGCATCGATGACGGCACTGACGAAGGAGTGGGTACAGACGCGGTACACGAGCGAGGCGAGAACGCCGAGCATGATACCGACGTATATGCTCCAAAGCAGCAGCTCGAGCGAGCCGTTGTTTACGTCAATGTCAAAGTTTTGGAAGTAGTATATCTTGCTTGACATAGGTATTATTGTTCCTCCTTGCTATAATATAGGTCGGGCGGGTCGCCTGAGGCGACAGGCAGTCATCGGCGTACTTTCAGTTTAGGTTGAAAGAGATACCACGACAATATCATTTGTGCAGTCATCGGGTCGCCTGAGGCGACAGGCGGTCATCGGCGTACTTTCAGTTTAGGTTGAAAGATGACCCACGACAATATCATTGGTGCAGTCGGCTGACGAGACGAGCTGTTTACACGTGAATGAGCCTCCCTCCGGGAGGGAGGGGGACCGCGTAAGCGGTGGAAGGAGAATAAATTTGCACATATAAAATTGTCGTGGGATGTCTTCCAATTTCAGCTTCACGAACGCCGGTTCATGTCTGCGGTCTCAGACCACCGCACTCTCCTTCAGTCACCGTCGTCGCCACAAATGGCGACTGTGACAGCTCCCTCCCGGAGGGAGCCTCCTATACGTGTAGCTGAATAAGAAAAAATTCGAACAGAATTATGTTACCCTTGTTTCTCTCCGTCTGCCTGTTGCCTGTCGGCTCAGGCGACTTAATATTCCTCAAACAGCTCGTCTCCGGCGAGCTTCTTTAACAGCTCCTCGAGATCCTCGTTGTCACGATATTCGAGCTGGAATATCTTCTTGTTTTTGGATGCGCTGATGCGGCAGCGGCGACCCGTGAAGCTCGTGAAGCGTGTTTCGAGTGCGTGGATGTAGTCCACCTTGACACCGCCCTCCGCCGTGTCGGTCTCGGCTGTGTCCGCGTTCGCGCTCTCCTGCGCGGCGTAGGCGGCATTTGCCGACTTGACGGCGGCTTCAACGTCACGCACGGACAGATTGCGATTCACGCACCGCTCCGCAAGGGGGAGCAGCTGCGTTCTGTCACGCAGACCGAGCAGTGCGCGGCAGTGTCCTGCCGTGATAAGTCCCTCCGTCAGCAGCTTGACTACCTCGTCGGGGAGATCGAGGAGACGGAGCGAATTCGCGATCGCGCTCCGTGACTTGCCGATCTGCAAGGATATCTCCTCCTGACTGAGGTGGTATTCCTTCATCAGCATACTGTACGCACGTGCTTCCTCGTAGGGGTTGAGGTCTTCCCTTTGCAGGTTCTCGATGAGGGCGAATTTTGCGGCGGCGAGGTCGTCCGCTTCGAGAACGATGACGGGTATCTCACTGAGTCCGGCGAGCTTGGAGGCGCGGAAGCGTCTCTCACCGGCGATGATTTCGTATCGGTCGTCGAGCTTGCGGACGAGGATGGGCTGGAGGACGCCGTTTGCGGAGATGGAGTCCGCGAGTCCTGCCAATGCTTCGCTGTCGAAGCTACGTCTCGGTTGGTCGAGCTTTGGATCTACGGATGATATGGGTACGGATAGGACGCTGTTCTTGCTGTCCGCGCCGTCATCGATGGCGTTATCGAGAAAGATGGCATCGAGTCCGCGCCCGAGACCTTTGTTTTTTACCATTATTGATATACTCCGGAATATTATATGACTGTCTTAGAGCTCTTGAATTTGTTTTGTCTACGGATGGGGATAATGCCGGTGTCTGCGGTCTCAGACCGCCGCATTCTCCTTCAGTCGCCGTCGTCGCCATAAATGGCGACCGCGACAGCTCCCTCCCGGAGGGAGCCTCCTACACGTGTGGCTGAATAATGAAGAAATATCACAAAATTTTGTGAAAACTCCACTCTCCACTCTTAACACTCCACACTTTCTCCACCCTCGTGGGATGTCGTGCGATCTAAACTTCACGAATGCCGATCATGCCCGTCGGCTCAGCCGACACCGATGACTGCACAAATGATATTGTCGTGGGATGTCTTCCGATTTCAACTTCACGAACGCCGATTCATGCGCGCAGCCTCAGGCTGCACTAACTCCACCCTCGTGGGATGTCGTGCGATCTAAACTTCACGAATGCCGATTCATGCCCGTCGGCTCAGGCTGCACCGATGACTGCACAAATGATATTGTCGTGGGATGTCTTTCAATTTTAACTTCACGAACGCCGATCATGCGCGCAGCCTCAGGCTGCCCCGATGCGGGAGAGGACTTCTTGGGTAGCGGAGATGTAGGACTGGCAGGCTTTGGAATATTTGTCGTGATAGTTTATGGGCGTGCCGAAGCCCGGGGCTTCGGAGAGCTTTACGGCTCGGGGAATGGTCGTCGAGAAGAGCTTGTCCGAGTAGTACTTCTTTATCTCGTCAAGCACCTGCATCGACAGGTTCAGTCTGCCGTTGTACATCGTCACGAGTATGCCCAGTATCGACAGGGTCGGGTTGTACAGCTTCTTGACGTTGCGTATGGTGAGCATCAGCTGGGTCAGCCCCTCCAGCGCGTAGTACTCGCACTGCATCGGAATGATCACGCCGTTTGAGGCGGTCAGCGCGTTGATCGTGAGCATGGACAGCGACGGCGGACAGTCGATCATGACAAGGTCGTAGCTGTCGCCGAGCTTCCCGATGAACTGCTTCAGCTTCGCCTCGCGCCCCTCGAGATCTACCAGCTCAAACTCCGCTCCGGCAAGGCTTATGTTCGACGGCAGGAGCGATAGATTTTCGAACTTTGTCGTAACTATGCAGTCCTCGGGCGCGGCATCGTCAACGAGTGCATCGTACACGCTCTTTTTGATGCTTTTTTTCGTTACGCCGACACCGCTCGTTGTGTTCCCCTGTGGGTCTTCGTCTATCAGCAGGACACGCTGTCCCATTGCGGCGGCACAGCTTGCGATATTGACACATGAGGTGGTCTTGCCGACACCTCCCTTTTGGTTGGCGAAGGATATTACGTATGGTTCAGACATTTTTGCTTTTCGATCCGGCTTCGGAGTCCCTTCTACAGTTTTTCCTATACCGTAATTATAGTAAATTCTCGGTTGAAAGTCAACCTATATTGAAAATGTTTCACGTGAAACATTACGAACGTTTACAAATACATTATAACACATTTGTGGCGGTTTGTCAATAGACAAATGTAATCGCAGCCTGAGGTCGGCGGTCTGCACAAAACGATCCGTCAACGGACAGATCTGCACCAATGATATTGTCGTGGGATATCGTGCATTTTCGACTTTACTAATGCCGAAGACTGCGCCCCGCCTAAGGCGGGTCAGCCGACCTCAGACCGCATTCTCCTTCCACCGCTAACGCGGTCCCCCTCCCTCCCGGAGGGAGGCTAATAACGTTTGACAAGATCGTTACGTCAACGGACAGATCTGCACCAATGATATTGTCGTGGGATATCGTGCATTTTCG
>CAYSKU010000171.1:0-5366 GCA_964431775.1 uncultured Ruminococcus sp.
TAGCGCAAAAAGCTCCGCTATCTGTGCGTATTGACTTTTTTCAAACACGCCCTAACGCTACACGATAGAATAAAACAGAGGAGGTATGATATTATGGTATATGTAGGTATAGACCTTGGAACGACGAACAGTGTCGTCTCGTTCGCACAGACCAAACGAAACGGTACGATAATCGCAAATCCGCTGTCTGTAGAGCGTATCCTTGACTCCGGAACGGGTATCGAGGGAAGCATCAACTACACGAGCGGTCGTTCGATGACACTTCCCTCCTGCGTCTACTATCTCGGGACACGAGCGATAGTCGGCGACTACGCAAGAGAGCAGTACAAAAAATATCCCGAGCTCGTCGCAAAGTCCATCAAAAGTCAGATGGGAAATCCGGTCGCCAGAGGACTTGCGGAGAGCGTCCCCGATAAGACCCCCGAGGCGATCAGCGCACGTATACTTACACACCTTAAAACAGCGGCGGAGAAGGCTCTTCGCGCAAAGGTCGATGACGTCATAATCACAGTTCCGGCAAACTTCGACACGGCAAGACGTGAGGCTACGATGAGAGCCGCCGAGATAGCCGGCTTCAACGTTCGTGAGGCGGACGGCTCCTGGAAGCCTATCCTCATCTCCGAGCCGAACGCGGTGCTCTACGACCTCGCACAAAAGATAGTGAACGAGGAGATAAACGCCGATATGTTCGACCTTTCGTCGAAGCAGAGGGTGCTCGTCTTCGATATCGGCGGCGGTACGCTCGACGTTACCTTCCACGAGCTTGAGCGCGACCACGAAAACAACGCCTCGCTCAACATCTCGGAGATCGCCGCCTCGCGCTTCACTCAGCTCGCCGGTGACGACTTCGATGCGGCTATCGCGGATGCTCTCTACGACCGTTGTGTCGAAAAGTTCAGACAGTTCGAGCCTGCCGCGCTCCCCCGTATACGTCAGAGAGAGGCTATGATCAAAAAGATGCTGACCGTTGCCGCCGAGCAGCTCAAGATCAACATGAACGCCCTCGCCGGACATAACGACCCCGTCTACGGCGGTGCGGTCGATGACTGGTTCAACGAGCCGCTCGACCCCGGTACGCAGGACGAGGAGGTCTCCTATGCACTTTCTCATTCTATAGGTGACGAGCGTATATACAACGACACCATAACAAAGTCCGAGTTTGAAGCAATGCTCGAGCCGTTCCTCGGTAAGGAATATTCCTTTGACGACTATCGCGGCTACTCACGTAACCAAAGGATCGGACGAAACACGATAGTCGCGCCTATCCTCGATGTTCTCGAAAAAGCCGCACGTCACTACGGCAAGCGAAAGGAGGAGCTGAAGGTCGATGCGGTCGTCCTGAACGGCGGTATGTCGAAGCTCTATCTTGTGCGCGAACGTATCCGCGACCTTTTCGGCATCGAGCCTATCACGACCACAGACCCCGACCTCAGCGTTGCAAACGGTGCTGCCGTCTATGCGGCAATGAAGGATGCATACGACCTGCACGAGGATCACATCACGATAAAGCGGCACGTACAGAACGACGATATATATCTCGGTCTGTCGGCAGGAGTCAACGACCTGCTCATTGAAACGGGAGACGAGCTGCCGTCCACAAAGGAGATAGACGGCTATCGTGTCATACCCGGTACTCGTTTTCTCGAGATACCGATAAAGCGCGGAGAGGAGAACGGTGAAGCACAGACCATAGCACGCGGACTTATCACGTTCCAGCACGAATATCAAACGTCAAACGACTTGAAGATAGAGGCGGATTTTGACCAGACAGGTCTTCTTACCATAAAAGCGTTCCTTTACAATAAAGCAGGAGTACAGATCGAGAACGGCACGGTCGAATTTGCTATAGGCGCGCCGATGGAGAAGACTCGCGGCGGCTCAAGGATAATACCTGCAAGCGGTTCGGAGCTGATACCCGCAAACGAGATAGATGCATTAAAGAGCTTGTTTGCAAATACAGGTAAGAACCACATAAAGCGGAATGAAAAAAATCGTCTTGCGACCAGACGTAATGCGGTCGAGCTTAAAATGGACACCATTTTGAAATGCAATAATCCCGAGGCCTTCGAGGACGTTTTGTTAAAGCATCTTTCCGATACCAACGGGATCGCGTTCCGCTATCATCTGTATCAGCTCGTTGAAGGGCTTGCACCCTCGTGGGGAGAGGAGGGACTTAGAAGACTGCGTGAGGTAGCGCAGAGAGACATCATCTCAAAAAGCACCGTTCTTCAGGTAGACGAACGGCGTAACAGACTTTCCGAATATGTAAAGGGAGTTCTTGACCGACTTGAAGCTACGTCAAGCGATACTACATACGACGACCACTCTTGATATCACGCTACGATATACTTGATATACGCTTATATACTACGGGCGATCTACCTTGATAGATGTTTTACCGGCGATCGAGACCATCAGCGCGGAGAACGAGCGCGACTATATGGCAGAGCTGTTCGACCGATACTCGAAAAAAGCCAAGCTGCTCGCGTTCTCCATACTCGGCAACGAGAGCGATGCGGAGAATGCGGTCAGAATGACCTTTATAAAGCTCATAAGATACCGTGACAGGCTCTCCTCTATGGATGAAGCACAGCTCATGGGTTGGATAGCTCCGGTCACTCGCTGCTGCTGTCTCGACTTTAAGAAAAAAAGAGATCGTTTTCGTATGCTCTCGATCGACGGAGCATACGAGGACGATGACGGGGCGTACAGTAATATTGATATCGCCGACGATATCGACATAGCACACGATATCGTGAGGAACGAGGCAGTCGAGCAGCTGCATCGGGCGATAAACAAGCTGTCGTCCGAGAGACGAAAGGGTCGAGCTTCCGCATATCATGGAAGAAAGGATACTGCCGAGTGACCTGCCGGAGGGCTGGCGCATGGAGGTGTTCTCGGAGGGACAGTCCGGATGTGTATACGAAATTTTCGGTACGAACGAGGAATATATCGTATATGATCAATCTGTTATCACGGATTCTCCGATCGCGTACAACAGCGAGAATTGCGTTGTGGAAAAGATAAACATAACAGACGACGTATGGGGATATGTTATCACGTATTCCTACGGAGATATCGTTGTGCATTGGGAGGGTCTGTATGAGTTTTCATTACTCGGGCGAAACGTTTCGAGGGAACAGCTCATCAGCATAGCTATCGACATTATAAATTGAAATATCGGGAAAAATTCGATCTTAAACTTTTAGGTAAGATCGAATTTTTTCTTTTTCAAAAATTTTTTAGACTTTTTTCAAAAAAGTGAGACGGATATGAAATTGAATCGTTTTATATAGCAGAGGCAGAAAAAGAAGAAAAAATCTAAAAAATTTATCTTTTTTCAAAAAAAGCAAAACAAATTGAATTTTTGAACGTCTTATACAACAGAGTCTTAAAATTCCACCGTTAGATCATTTTATTATTTGGAGCTATTTATGAGAATATCAAAGTATCTGTTGTTACTTCCGCTCATCGGTCTCCTGCTTTCCTGTAATTCAGAGGCAGACGATATTCCTTCTTCATAAAGAGGTCGTATCTCCGCCGGTATACGACTCCTACGTGACACTCATCGACCGCACGACCGGTGCTGTAGCCATCGACCGCACGACCGAGTATACGCTCTACGGAATAGATAGCATCAAGCCGGACGGAAACGACTATATCCTGTGTGCATCATGTCAGAGCGGTCCGGATGCCATGACCGCCACGCTCCTTCGCTACAGCCCGAAGGACGGAAGCATGAAGCCCCTGTACGTTCCAAAAAATGTTCACTGCACGGACTATATCGACGGTGAGCTATACAGTGTCGGCTACAACTTCTATACATATCAGCTCTCCCGTATAACGGATAAGGGGCAGAACGAGGAGCTGATCCGCTCTGTCGATTCCGCCGAGCTTCACGACGCCTTCTCTACCTTTTCCGGGATGCTCGAGGTAGAGTTTCAACCGCAAAAGCTGTTCGTCACGGGCTATGACATGATAATGTGGAACGCTATATACCACACCGTCGCGATATACGACATGACTGCAAACGCAAACGGCGCGACTCTCAACGTCATGTTCCCTACACAGTCCACTATATCAAACGTCATCAAACGTCGATCGCTACACGCTGGAGTTCGAAAAGAGCTTCGATTGCTCCGTTTCGGCAAAGACCTACTCCTCGTCCGAATATGCCGACCGTCTGCGTATGAAGCTGCTTGCCGGAGACCGAGCTTGCGGTATCGTATCTGACGTACCTCTCCGACCCCGACACGGTCTCACGTATCGAGCCGCAGGATACCTACTTTCTGAAGGACAGCGGCAGCTACTACACCGAACGCTTCAACCCCTATCGCGGTAAGGAGAAGGAGGAAGAGGAGATCCGCGGCACGGTCTGGGTAAGGACTCCCATAGAATTCTCAAAGACCACAAGGCTTGTGATGGAGTCTCTGCCGAACGAGCAGCTCGAAGCGGCACGTCTCGAGACCGACTCAACGTTTCGGATACTGCTGTCCGTCATAATTCCGCAGCTCCGTCACGGGATAGTATGCACGTGGGTGCTGTCGTTCACGGAGCATTGGAATTCCGTTGCCGAGCCTCTGATACTTCTTGAGACTCACGACAGATATCCGCTTGCCGTCATGCTGAACGAGATCGAGGCAGGAGACGTTCTCGGGCTTGCGGCGGCGGTGGTGTTCATGCTTCCCCCGCTCCTGCTGTTCGAATATTTTGAGAATGAGATCATGGAGGGTCTGGAGGACTATAAACTGAAATGACACGAAGAATAGCTGTACTCGCACTTTTTGTACTGTTCACGCTGTCCGTTGCGTTATTTTTGGTGTTCGGTGCGGAGATACGTCACGCACTCGTGCCAATAGTAGAGTATGCACCGATCAGCTACAGGATAGCGGATGAGGAGACCATGCGGAGTATGCCGTCGGTACCGGAGAACGCGGTCTTCACCGACAGTGAGGATAACAGCTCGTACCTTCTCGCGCTCGTTGAGTCGAGCGACCATTCGGGAGAGGGGCTGTACGTTCTCGAACGGATACGTATAGAGCCGTATTTGGTGAAGGATGGGACGATGTTCTTCACCTTCCCCGCGCAGAGCTTTATCGGAAGCGTCGCCTTAGCGGAGTGCGCGAAGGAGGTCGGCGACATAGTTAGGATAAGCTGAATATAGCGGCAAAGTCCGACAAAAGGTCAGGCTCTGCCGCTTTTCGCGTACAGAAATTTTGAAAATGACTTGAAAATCGGAAGCGGATGTGGTATAATGATAGACGAAGATAAGTCAGTCACACGTTTCCGTAGCTCAGCAGGATAGAGCGACCGCCTCCTAAGCGGCAGGTCGTTCGAATCCATTTCTGTATAAAAACTGAATCATT
>CAYSKU010000172.1:0-5361 GCA_964431775.1 uncultured Ruminococcus sp.
TGTCGGCTCAGCCGACCCGATTCATGCTTGTCGGCTCAGC
Source organism: uncultured Ruminococcus sp. (assembly GCA_964431775.1). Classification (GTDB taxonomy): domain Bacteria; phylum Bacillota; class Clostridia; order Oscillospirales; family CAG-272; genus UMGS1696. Next base: position 41 of record CAYSKU010000172.1, read on the forward strand.
CGACCCGATTCATGCCTGTCGGCTCAGCCGACCCGACTATCTTTCGGAGAGAAGCTCGGCTACACGGATAACGTCTCCGGCACCCATGACGAGGATCATGTCACCGTCACCTGCACGAGTGTCCGCATAGTCCGCCGCATACTCAAAGGAGGGCGCGACAAAGCAGCTCTTTCCGGTTTCCGCGATCCTTTCGGCAAGCATTCCCGAGGTAACACCGTAGACGTTCGTCTCACGCGCCGGATATATGTCACATAAAACTATCTCGTCCGCACTGCATCGCGAGAACGCCCCGACAAACTCGTCGAACAGCTCGGCAGTGCGCGAGAACGTGTGCGGCTGGAATACGAGCCACAGCCGTCCGCGACATATCCCACGCGCTCCGCGTATCGCCGCCGATATCTCGGTCGGATGGTGCGCGTAGTCCGCGTAGACGAGTGCGCCGCGTTCGGTGCGACACAGCTTCTCCATTCGCCGACATATGCCCTCGTAGTGCGATAGCCCCTCCGCTGCCTTTTCGAGAGGTATGCCGCATACGTAGGCTGCCGCAAACGCCGCCAGAGCATCCGCGATCATATGCTCACCCGGGACGAGGAGCGATATGTGCGCGACCGTCTCACCGTGCAGCATAAGATCGAACTCGGGATAGCCGCCGCGATCACCCTCGTTCGCAGACGAAAAGTCCGCCTCGGGATCGTTTCGCGCAAACGTCACGAGATGACCGACATACCCCTCTGCCGCCTTCATGCAGTTCTCGTCACTGCGGTTCACTATCGCGTAGCCGTCACTGCCGGTGCGAGCCATGAAGCTTTTGAACGACTCGATGATCTGCTCGATGGACTTGAAGTAGTCGAGATGGTCTAGCTCTATGTTCAGCACGACCGCAACGGAGGGGTTGAAGTCGAGGAAGGAATCCATGTATTCGCAGGCCTCGAACGCGAAAAAGTCGTGTCCGCCGATGATATCGACGCTCCCCGACTCCTTCATCGCCGCACCGTTGAAGACGGTCGGAGAGACGTTCGAATAGGTAAGTATACGCGAGACCATACCGGTCGTCGTGCTTTTGCCGTGCGTACCCGAGATACCGATACGGTTCGCGTAGCCGGTCATGAGATAGCCGAGGTAATCCGCACGTGATATGCAAGGTATACCGTGCTCGAGTGCGTAGACGTACTGCGGATCGTCCGAGGGCATCGCGACCGTGTAGACGAGCGCGTCACAGCCCTCCATATGACCTCCGTCAGCCTCGTAGTAGACGGTGATACCCATCTCCTCGAGCTTGCGTGTCGTTTCGCTCGGACTGCGGTCGTAGCCGGAGACCCTGTGTCCGCGAAGATGTGTTATGTGAGCGAGGGCGTTCATGCTGACTCCGCCTATGCCGTCGAAAAAAATGTGCTTTTTTCCGCAGAGCAGACTTCCTATGCGATCGACCCCGAAATGAGTGTTTGGTAAAGCCATGATCTGTATCCTTTTTGTCAGATGATTTGATATTCACTTTATTATAACATATTTTTCAAAAAAAGATACATTCCTTTTAAAAAATATTTATGAAACGCTTGAATTATTTTCACAATGTACGTGTATAATTATAATCGCAAGACAAAATGAAAAGAGGACTTACAGAATGGTTATCACAGATATCAAGATCAGAAAGCTTTTCGAAGAGGGACCGATGAGGGCGATCGTGTCCGTTACCTTCGACGACCAGCTCGCACTTCATGACATCAAGGTCATCAGTGTCCGCGACAAGAACTTTATCGTCATGCCGAGCCGCAAGAATCCCGACGGAACGTACCGTGACATAGTCCATCCGATCAACGCGGACTTCCGCGGAAAGCTCGAGGAAGCGGTCATCCGTGCGTATGAGGAGGAGCTTGCACGTGCCGCCGCCGAGCGTGAGACCGCGCTTCTCGAGGAGAGCGAAGCAGAGCCGGCGAACGTCTGACGGCAGCCTGAGGCTGCTGGCGGTCATCGGGTCGCCTGAGGCGACGGGCATGAATCGGCGCACTTTTAGTTTAGGCTGGGAGATAACCCACGAGGGTGGAGTTTGTGCAGACTTGGTCTGCTGACGGCTCGTTTTGTGCTGAACGCACGTATTATAATAAGGAAAGAAAACGCCCTCGGGCGTTTTCTAAATTTTTTCCTTTACAAGCGATCTGCATAAGACGAAAAGTCAGCTGACCAAACCTGCACAAATGATATTGTCGTGGGTTTTCGAACGCTTTCAACTTCAAGTACGCCGATGCCAGCTCGGCGGCTCAGCCGCCCCGATTCATGCGCGCAGCCTCAGGCTGCCTCAGCCGACCTCAGACCGCCACCTCGGGTGGCTTTGTCAAAATGATGGGGGTTTTGGGGAGAATGTTTATGCAACCCTATAAAAATGATATTTTCGCGTCGAAACACTGTGATTTTTTGCAGTATTGTGGTATAATTATACGAACGGATATATAAATAAACGTTGATGCTATCGTGACAGAGGAGGACGTATATATGCCGAGAGATCATAGCATAAAAAAGGTTCTTTTGATAGGCTCGGGGCCTATCGTGATCGGACAGGCTGCCGAATTCGATTACGCCGGAACACAGGCGGCAAAGACACTGCGTGAGGAGGGTATCGAGGTCGTTCTCGTGAACTCGAACCCCGCAACGATAATGACCGACTGCGCCATGGCAGACCATATCTACCTTGAGCCGCTGACGGAGGAGGTCATAAAGCGTATCATAGCGGAGGAAAAGCCGGACAGTATCCTCGGAACGCTCGGCGGTCAGACGGGACTTAACCTCGCAATGAAGCTCGAGCATGACGGCTACCTCGAGGAGCATGGCGTGCGTCTGCTCGGCGTTGCTACGGATACCATAGACCGTGCGGAGGACAGACAGCTCTTTAAGGAGGCTATGGAGAAGATAGGTCAGCCGACTGTCCCCTCCGATATAACGACCACCGTGGACGGCGCACTCGAGCTTGCAGACCGCCTCGGCTATCCGGTCATCGTCCGTCCCGCGTTCACGCTCGGCGGCACGGGAGGCGGTATCGCCGCAAACGAAGCGGAGCTCTCCGAGATCGCGGAAACAGGTATCCAGTCCTCACCGATAGGTCAGATACTTGTAGAACGCTGTATCGCAGGCTGGAAGGAGATAGAGTTCGAGGTCATCCGCGATAACGCAGGAAACCATATAACGGTCTGCTCGATGGAGAATATCGACCCCGTCGGTATCCATACCGGTGACAGCATAGTCGCCGCTCCGGCTCTTACCCTTGCGGAACCGGAATATAAGATGCTTGCCGATGCCGCACTTGCAATAATCGATGAGCTTCGTATCACCGGCGGCTGTAACGTCCAGTTCGCACTCGACCCCGACAGCTTCGAGTACGCGGTAATTGAGGTGAACCCCCGTGTCTCACGCTCGTCCGCGCTTGCCTCAAAGGCAACAGGCTACCCGATCGCAAAGGTAACTACAAGAATAGCTATCGGCTATAACCTCGATGAGATAGAAAATAAGGTCACGGGAACGACTATGGCTTGCTTCGAGCCGACTATCGACTATATCGTCGTAAAGTTCCCTCGCTGGCCCTTTGATAAATTCGTGTACGCAACACGCCGCCTCGGTACGCAGATGAAGGCAACAGGTGAGGTCATGGCTATTGCTCCCTCCTTCGAAGCGGCTTTCATGAAGGCTATACGCGGTGCATCCATAGGTCTCGACTCCCTCGGTAGCGCAAGATTCCGCGCAGTCCCGACCGATGAGCTATCCGCTCATATCGCCGAGGGAACGGATGAACGTATATTCTATATATATGAAGCATTACGCAGAGGAAGCATGACGGTCGAGGAGCTGTACAGCCTCACACGTATCGACCGCTGGTTCCTCACTAAGCTAAAAGGACTTGCGGACACGGAGAACTCACTTGAGACCTCGGGAGACACGCTGACGAGAGAGCAGTATAACGAGGCGAAGAAACTCGGCTTCCCCGACAGCGCGATATCACGTCTCACCGGCATGAAGGAGCTGCCGTACAAGCTTTCCGCCTCGTTCCGCACGGTCGATACCTGCGCGGCAGAGTTCGGCGCGGACACACCGTACTTCTATTCGACCTATGACGAGGATGACGAGTCGGGAGAGTTCATCGCCTCACATAATAAGAGCAGCCTCGGTACGGTCATGGTCGTAGGCTCCGGACCTATCCGTATCGGACAGGGAATAGAGTTCGACTATGCCTCCGTACACTGTGTCTGGGCGTTGAAGAAGGCAGGCTATGACGTGGTGATCGTCAACAATAACCCCGAGACCGTTTCGACCGACTTCGATACCGCCGACAGACTGTACTTCGAGCCGCTGACTCCCGAGGATGTATCGAACATTATCGAGAAGGAACGCCCGATAGGCGCGGTCGTTGCGTTCGGAGGACAGACCGCCATAAAGCTGACACGTCATATCGCCTCCTGCGGAGTACCGATACTCGGCACGTCCCCCGACAGCATAGACTGCGCGGAGGATCGCGAACGCTTTGACGAGCTGCTCGAACGCTACTCCATAAAGCGTGCGGTCGGCGAGACCGTCATGACGGTGGAGGAGGCACTTCGTGCGGCGGCAGACGTAGGCTATCCGGTGCTGCTGCGCCCCTCCTACGTCCTCGGAGGTCAGAACATGATAATCGCCTTCAACGATGCGGATATCCGCGAATATATGGCGATAATCCTTGCACAGGGCATCGAGAACCCCGTCCTCGTAGATAAATACCTCATGGGAACGGAGCTTGAGGTGGACGCGATATGTGACGGTGAGGATATACTTATCCCCGGTATAATGGAGCATATCGAGAGAACGGGCATACATTCCGGCGACTCCATCGCCGTGTATCCGGCGCAGAACGTTGACGATGACATGACCGACATAATAGTCGAGCATACGAAGGACCTTGCGCTTGCCCTCGAGACCCACGGACTCATCAATATACAGTACCTCATCTATCAGGGTGAGCTGTACGTCATAGAGGTGAATCCGCGCTCCTCACGTACCGTTCCGTACATCAGTAAGGTGACGGGGATACCCATGGTAGACCTTGCGACACGCTGTATGCTCGGTGAACGTCTTGCCGATATGGGCTACGGCTGCGGACTTTACAAAAGCTCACCGTATGTCGCGGTAAAGGTGCCTGTATTCTCGTTTGAGAAGCTCGGCGGACTCGACACCGCACTCGGACCCGAGATGAAGTCAACGGGCGAGGTGCTCGGACTTGCCGGAACGTTCAGCGAGGCACTGTTCAAGGGTCTGCGCTCTGCCGGCTCCGACCTGCACGAGACCGGAGGGGTCTTCATGTCCGT
>CAYSKU010000173.1:0-5299 GCA_964431775.1 uncultured Ruminococcus sp.
GATGATACCGTCCTTAACGTTGAGGGAGAGCTTGCAGGCGCCCTGCTGAGGTGCGCACCAGCCCACACCGTGTGTATATGCGGAAATATCCGTGATCTGCTTTGCCTCTACCCATTTTCCCTCTTCCGGGATCGGAGCCGGACCGTGCTTCGGTCCCTTTGCAACGCAGCACATATTTTCTACTTCCTGAGAATAAACAAGTTCGCTCATAGAATTCTGTACTCCTTTGTTTAAAGATATCATATTGGCAGGAATATTTGCTCACCCTGTATTATACTACAATATCCGCTCAAAATCAACCTGAGTTTTGCCCGAAAGGGTGAGTTTCAAAAAAATTTACGTTTCACCCAAAAAAGCCCCATTTTCAAAAAATAAATCGTCTATTTTACAGGCAGCCTGAGGCTGCGCGCATGAATCGGCGTTCGTGCAGTTTAGATCGAAAGATGACCCACGACAATATTATTGGTGCAGGTTTGGTCTGCTGACGGGTCGGCAGCCTGAGGCTGCGCGCATGAATCGGCGTTCGTGCAGTTCAGATCGAAAGATATCCCACGACAATATTATTGGTGCAGGTTTGGTCTGCTGACGGGTCGGCAGCCTGAGGCTGCGCGCATGAATCGGCGTTCGTGCAGTTCAGATCGAAAGATATCCCACGACAATATTATTGGTGCAGGTCTATTGTTACGCGCTCTCCTTCCACCGCTTACGCGGTTCCCCTCCCTCCCGGAGGGAGGCTCATTCATGTGTGACCAAAGCTAACGTCAACTTATCCTCTACGTCCGTGTATCGCCTCAGCCGTCCTCACGCCGCTGAAACAATGCCGATAAGCTGACCGGAGAGGAGCACGGTCAGAAGAGAGTACAGTATCCGGCGGAGCGGAATGTAGTACAGCGATAGCGCAAGCACGATAAGGTCACTCGCAAGATACACCCACTGTATGCGTATCCCGGTCAGCTTCGACAGACTCAGCGCAAGCGAATCGTCACCGCTCGGCGCACTCTCCTCACGTACACATAGCCCTACTCCAACTCCGACAAATACCGCACCGACGATCGATGCTACGAGCGGCATATCCGCGATCTGCGGAAATATCGGGTCGAATCGCTCGAATACAGCGTAAAAGCCGGAATACCCAAGTGCCGCTATCACGGACTTGACGAGAAATTCACGTCCCATCGTCCGCCAGCCTAAAAAATAGCACAACCCATTCAGGATAAGCCCCGTCACGGCAGGGGATATGTTGAAGGCTCGGTCGAGCAGGAGCGTCAGACCGATCACCCCTCCCTCCGTTACGCCGGAGAGGGAGTGGATGTTGTACAGTCCAAAGGTCAGTATCGCACAGCCGAGCAGTATCGTCAGGCACGACCTTACGGTAAGAAACGACAGTGTGTCACGTAGCTTTTTTATCATGATATAAAACGGCGGGGGAACGTTATCGTCTCATTCCCCCGCAGATCCTCCAAAGAAGTCTGTTCTCAAATTTGTATTACATTTGTATTCGGTATGTTACCGACCCTCGATCAGTCCTTCAGGAGCTTCTCGGCAGCCGCCAGCTTTATGCAGGAGCAAAGTATCTCTATCGCAAGCTTGAGCTCGTCTGTCTCGGGATAGCTCGGCGCGATACGCAGATTGCTGTTGTGCGGATCGCGACCGTAGGGATACGTCGAGCCGGCTGTCGTCAGCGTTACGCCCACCGAACGTGCCAGCTGATACACACGGCGCGCACAGCCCTCCGGTACGTACAGGCTGATGAAGTAGCCGCCTCTCGGCTCGCTCCAGTGCGCGATGTCGAGTCCGCCAAGCTCCGCACGGAACAGCGACTCGACAAGCTCGAACTTCGGACGAAGTATCTCCGCGTGCTTTCTCATATGCTCACGGATACCGTCCGCGTTCTTGAAGAACTTGACGTGGCGCATCTGGTTTATCTTATCATAGCCGATGGTCTGTGTCGCGATTATCGGACGTATCTGCTCAAGGTTCTTTTCGGATGCCGCCATTATCGCAAGACCCGAGCCGGGGAAGGTGATCTTCGAGGTGGAGGCAAAATAGAATATGTTGTCTTCCGTGCCGTATTCCTTCGCAAGCTTGAATATGTTGGCAAGCGGTACGGTCTCGTCATACAGCTCGTGAACGGCGTATGCGTTGTCCCAGAAGATACGGAAGTCGGGTGCGGCAGGCTTCATCGCCGCTATCAGATCGACGACCTCGTCGGAATAGGTCACGCCCTCGGGATTCGAGAACTTCGGAACGCACCATATACCCTTGACCGAGGGGTCGGAGCAGGCGATATTGTAGACCTCATCCATGTCCGGTCCGTCCGCGTTCATCTTTACCGGTATCATCTCTATACCGAGTGTACGGCAGATCGTGAAGTGACGGTCGTAGCCCGGGGAGGGGCAGATGAACTTGATACGTCCCTGACGGAACCACGGCTCGTAGCCTCCGGCAACGCCGAAGAGCATCGCACGAACGAGTGTGTCGTACATAACGTTCAGTGAGGAGTTGCCGAGAACGAGTATCTGCTCTGTCGGTATGTCAAGAAGATCGCTGAAAAGCTTTTTCGTTTCGGGCAGTCCGTCGAGTATACCGTAATTTCGACAGTCGAGACCGCTTGCACTGAAGCAGTCGCCACGGTCGCTGATGATGGACAGCATATCCGAGGAAAGATCGAGCTGTGCCTGATTCGGCTTACCTCTCGTAAGGTCGAGCGTAAGACCGCGCTCGGACCATTCATCGAGCTTTGCCTGCTCTGCGGCGTAAACGCCTTGAAGCTCCTCTTTTGTCATTGCGGAAAAAGCTTTTACACTCATAACGATATACCTCTTATATATAAAATATGGAGTTCGCAAAAAATATTCACCGTCGGCTGAGCCGCGGACATGATCGGCGTACTTGAAGCCCAACAGGAGAGCTATATTACAAGGGGAGGTCTTGATAAACTGTATTTTGTCTCATAGGTCTGCGACCAAACGTGGCGTGTACATTTGACCAAAAAGGTTTGGAGGGGGTACGGGGAACCTTTCCTTAAAAGGTTCCCGGGCGTTCCCCTTTTTCAAAGATGTCTGCCTGTCGCCTCAGCCGACCCGTCAACAGATAGATCTGCACCAATAATATTGTCGTGGGATATCTTCCAACTCAAGCCGCACGAACGCCGATGTCCGCCCGGCGGCTCAGCCGCCCTCAGCCGACCGACTATTTACTATTTAATAATATTGTCTTAATAATATTGTCGTGGGATATCTTCCAACTCAAGCTGCACGAACGCCGATGACCGCCTGTCGCCTCAGGCGACCTCAGCCGCCCCGACTATTTTAGGAGACCGTTGAGGATCTTTTCTTCGGCTTCCTCGGCGGTCAGACCGAGAGTCATGAGCTTCAGTATCTGATCACCGGCGATCTTTCCGATAGCCGCCTCGTGAACGAGACGTGCGTCAACGGAATTCGCGCATATCTCGGGAATGGAGCGTATCCGCGCCTCATCCATGATGATGGAGTCGCACTGCACGTGACCGAAGCAGTCCGCGTTTCCGGTCAGCTTCGGGTAGAACAGCTGTGTCGAGCTTCCCTTTGCTACCGAACGGCTGTTGATACGTGCCTTCGAGTCCTTGCCGTTCAGAATGACCTCCGTGTCACTCACTACGTTCTGGTGTCCGTCCGACATTATACGCTCGGAGATGAGCACCTCGCAGCCCTCCTCGGCGGTGATGACCGTCTTGCGGTTCGTCGAATCTATGCCGCCGATCTGTACGGACTCTATGTCCATCGATGCACCGGACGAAAGGTGCGCCGTCATCTCGGGGTTCATTATCCTCTCGCCCGAGCCGTTTCCCTCTCCGTAGTGCTTCTCTATATAGCGAACGTGCGAATTCTTACCTATCTCGAAGGTGTGTACACCGTCGTGCGCGCTCGCCTCGTCTCCGGTGTTGTGTATGCCGCAGCCGGCAACGATCAGCACGTCGCAGTCGTCGCCGATGATGAAGTCGTTGTAGACCATCTCGGTAAGTCCCGTCTTCGTGATGATGACGGGAATGTGTACGCTCCTGTTTTTCGTCCCCGACTTCACTATGATGTTTATCCCGGGACGGTCGGTCTTTGTCTCGATCGTTATCTCGTCGGTGTTGCGCCGTCCGGCACTCTCACCGTTCTCGCGGATGTTGTACGCGCCTGCCGGAACGTCGTGCAGGTCGGCGATCTTTTCGAGTAGTCCGAGTCGAATATCCTTGTTCATGTCGATCGTTGATGCTCCTTTCAAGGTCTGCCGTGATGCTTATTACTTATCCATTTCTATCATGCAGGGCTTTTCTTCTATGTCGTCTATCGAGGGGAGGATGTCCTCCGGCTTTCCGCGAAGCGAAAGACCGCCGTCCGCGATGAGAAGCACCTCGTCTGCCTGACTGATTATGCGCTCCTGATGAGAGATGATGATTATCGTACATTTCGACTGCTCGTGAAGCTCACGGAAGGTCTTCGTCAGACGATGGAAGCTCCAGAGGTCTATACCTGCCTCCGGCTCGTCGAATATCAGTATCTTCGAGGTCTCGGCACGTGCAAGCACGGTCGCGATCTCGATACGCTTCACCTCACCGCCCGACAGAGACGTATCGACCTCACGGTCTATATACTCGGTCGCGCAGAGTCCGACACGTGTCAGCAGATGACAGGCATCGTCCTTCTTGAGCTTTCGCTTTGCGGCTATCGAGAGGAGATCGCGGACGGTTATTCCCTTGAACCTCGGGGGCTGCTGGAAGCCGTAGGCGATACCGGCTTCGGAGCGTGCCGTAACGTCGAGCGCGGATATGTCGAGACCGTCCAATAATATCCTGCCCGAGTCCGGCTTTACCAGACCCATTATGACCTTTGCGAGGGTAGTCTTACCGCCGCCGTTCGGACCGGTGACGACGACGTAGCTTCCGTCCTCGATATCGAGAGTAATATTGTCAAGTATCTTTATCTTACCGCTTCCGTTTTCGTTCTGCGGAACGGTATAGGTGACGTTTTGCAGTCGCAGCATAATTTTTGCTCTCTTTCGCAGTATTCCCTGTTTTTATTTTTTCTTTTTTGAATCAGACGTATCGTATTTATTCAAAAAACGCGAATATGTGTGTTTGTTTACGGAAAGAAATGAAGGTGCGATCTTTGCAACTTGCATAATATTCTCCCGTTCCTTATATTATATGATATTTTCCTCAAAAAAACAATATCAAAACGTAAAAATTTCAAAATAGTTATTATATTATTTTCATATTTTTTGATGTATAATAATATATAGCAAGCACAATTCACTGAGGTCGGCTGAGCCG
>CAYSKU010000174.1:0-2992 GCA_964431775.1 uncultured Ruminococcus sp.
ATCACAAAGCTCTCTCGCTCCTGTACATATCTCCTTCTTTTTCAAACAGCACCTAGACTTTACGAGCCGTCGGCAGACAAAGTTGTGGGATCTCTTCCGATCTAGACTTCACTTATGTCGATCAATGTCTGTCGCCTCAGGCGACTCTTTTTTCTTTTTTTGACCGTAGTAGGCGTTGGGACCGTGCTTGCGGTCGAAGTGCTTGCGTAGAAGCACAGACTGCATACGCGGTATACCCGGTCGCGCCGGAATACCGAGCAGCTCCGTGTGTAACGCCATCTTCGCAACATACTCGAGAACAGCCGCACATTCCACCGACTTTCTCGGTGTAGCACCCCACGTGAACGGACCGTGCGAATTCACAAGGACAGCCGGAACGTGCATCGGGTCGATACCGTTCTTCTCAAAATGCTCTACGATAACTCGCCCCGTTTCAAGCTCGTACTCACCGCCGATCTCCTCGGGGGTCATCTGCCTCGTGCAGGGTATCTCACCGTCAAAATAGTCCGCGTGTGTCGTGCCGAGATCAGGTATGGAATGCCCTGCCTGTGCATATACAGTCGCCCACTCGGAATGAGTGTGCGTTATACCGCCTATCAGCGGAAAATGTCGGTATAGCTCAAGATGCGTCGGCGTGTCGGAGGACGGAGAAAGCTCACCCTCGACTACACGTCCGGTCTCAAGCTCGACGACCGGCATATCCTCCGGTCTCAGTGAGGGATACTCGACCCCCGACGGCTTGATCACCACAAGTCCGTGCTCACGGTCGATACCCGACACGTTTCCCCACGTGAACAGCGCGAGATGATGACGCGGTATCAGCAGGTTCGCCGCACAGACCTGTTCCTTAAGCTCCTCTAACATATGCTATGCTCCTTTCAGTCGCGCCCGTCAATCGACGAACTCGAAGTCAACATCGTCAACGTATACGAGGTCGCCCTCCTTACAGCCGGCATCCCGAAGCCTGTCGATAATGCCTGCCTTGATGAGCGAACGCTCGAAATACATAAGTGATTCTCGGTCGTTGAAGTTGATACGACCGATCAGCGCGGTCGCCCACGCTCCGTCAACGTGGAAGGAAGCATCGTCTGCACGTGTGATCGTGACAGCCTCCGCTCCGTCTGGAATGTCCGTCTCATCCTCGGACGTGACCTCAGCCTCGTATACAGTGACCGGCGGCAGCTCACGAAGCATATTCGCGATCTCGTCGATCAGTACCTTTAAGCCGAGCTTGCGCGATGCGGAGATGTATATAACGTCGTAGCCGTATTCCGCACACCGCCGCTCGAGCGCGGCACATTCCTCGGACAGCTCCGGAAGCTCGATGAACTCCTCCTCACTGTCCACTAAAAGATCGGCCTTGTTCGCCGCGATAATGCGCGGACGCTCCGCAAGCTCGGGAGAGAACCTGCGAAGCTCCTCCGAGATCGTCTCAAAGTCCTCGACAGGAGTGCGCCCCTCGACTCCCGAGATGTCTACTACCTGTACGAGCATACGACAGCGTTCGATGTGCCGCAGGAACTCGTGACCGAGTCCGAGACCCTCCGATGCTCCCTCGATAAGCCCGGGTATGTCTGCCATGACAAAGCCTGCCTCACCGCCGGTCGATACTACACCCAGTCCCGGCTCGGTGGTCGTGAAGTGATACTCCGCGATCTTCGGACGTGCCGCAGAGACCGCTGCAAGAAGTGACGACTTTCCGGCAGACGGAAGACCGGCAAGCCCAACGTCCGCGATCATCTTTAGCTCAAGCACGACCTCACGGCTCTCCCCGGGAAGACCTGCCTTCGCAAAGCGCGGTATCTGACGTGTGGGTGTCGCAAAATGACGATTTCCCCAGCCGCCGCGACCGCCCCGACAAAGGGTGAAGTCCGCACCGTCGTCGTCCGACATATCGTGGATTATCTTTCCCGACTCCGCATCACGCAGGAGCGTTCCGCGAGGAACGAGAACTGTAACGTCCGCACCGTTCGCACCGTGATACTTCGAACCTGCACCGTCACAGCCGTTCTCGGCAATGAACTTGCGCTTGTAGCGGAACGCCAAAAGGGTGTTCGAGCCGTCATCGACTCGAAATATCACGTCACCGCCGCGACCTCCGTCGCCGCCGTCCGGTCCGCCCTTCGCAACGTACTTCTCACGACGGAACGAAACGACTCCGTTTCCGCCGTCTCCGGCTTTTACGAAAATTTTTGTTTTATCGATAAACATTATGCCTCTCCGTTGGTCTCGGTCACAGGAGACAGCTCACGTGTCACCTTGATGTTGTTTACTAAGTTGTAATGATTTGCACGATACTGCGCTATGCTGTGTTCGATGATCTCCATTGCCTCCTCACGACCGCCGGTCTCGTCAACGACAGTCTCCTTCTTTTCGAGGGTCTTGTAGACGGAGAAGAAGTGCTTCATCTCATCGAAAACGTGCTTCGGAAGCTCGGACATATGGTGGTAGTTGTTGTAGTACGGATCGGAGAAGGGAACGGCTATTATCTTTTCGTCAAAGCGACCGCCGTCCACCATCTTGATGACCCCGATGGGATAGCACTGTACGAGAGTCAGAGGTGCGATCTCCTCGGAGCAGATGACGAGTACGTCGAGAGGGTCGTCATCGTCCGCGTAGGTGAGCGGAATGAAGCCGTAGTTTGCGGGATAGTGTGTGGAGGTGTGAAGTATACGGTCGAGCTTCAAAAAGCCGGTGCTCTTGTCAAGCTCGTACTTTATCTTGCTTCCCTTGGTTATCTCGATAACGGCATAAAACGACTCCGCAGTTATCTTTTCGGGTGAAAAATCGTGCCAGATATTCATAGCTGTCTGTACCCCTTTCAAATACGTTTTGCCTGTACGGCTCAGTTTCCGAACATCTCGACCGCTATATCGGAAAGGATACCGATACCGCGTACTATGTCCTCGTCGGAGGGCATGGAGTAGTTGAGACGGAACGAGTCGGACGGAGCCTCCGTGTCGCAGTTGAACGCAGTACCCGGAACGACCGC
>CAYSKU010000174.1:3002-5228 GCA_964431775.1 uncultured Ruminococcus sp.
CTAGTGCCTTCTTTATAATTTCCGCGCTGTCCGTGCCGTTCGGGAGGGTACACCACAGGAACAGACCGCCCTCGGGACGTGTGTAGCTTACGCATTTCGGCATATGTGCATCAAGCTCCGCAAGCATGAGAGAGGACTTTGCACGGTAGATGGAGCGTATCTTTTCGATGTGAGCATCGAGGTCACGCTCGGTCATGTAGCGATAGCAGAGCATCTGGAAGAAGTTGTTCGTGTGAACGTCCTCGACCTGCTTTGCAACGACCATCTTTGAGATGACCTCGTTCGGACCGCAGATGTAGCCGACACGCATACCGGCGGAAAGTATCTTCGAGAAGGACGAGCAGTAGAGGACTATACCCTCCTCGTCAAAGGACTTGTAGGTCGGAACGTCCTCACCGGCGAAGCGCAGCTCACCGTAGGGGTTGTCCTCGAGTATCATTATGCCGTACTTTTTGGCAAGCGCGTATACCCTTTTGCGGTTCTCGAGCGTGGAGGTAACGCCCATCGGATTGTGGAAGGTCGGGATGAGGTAGAGGAGCTTCGCGTTCGGCGTGGTCGAAAGCACGTTTTCGAGTGCCTCTGTGTCGATACCGTCCGCGTTTACCGGAACACCGACAGGTGTCGCACCGAGTGCGCGGAACGAGTTGAGCGCACCGATGAAGCTCGGGTTCTCGCAGATAACGGTGTCGCCCTCGTTGCAAAGAGCCTTTGCGGCAAGCTCGATGCCCTGCTGACCGCCGGTCGTGATGATAGTCGTGTCGAAGTCACGTCCGATACCGAACTTAGCCTTCATGCGCTCCTCGACAGCCTTACGGAGCGGCGCGTAGCCCTCGGTGATACCGTATTGCAGAGCGACAGTGGACTGATTCTTGAATATGTCGGCGGATATATCCGCAAGCTCGTCGGCAGGGAAGGAGAGCGGAGACGGATTTCCTGCCGCGAAGCTGATTATCGTGGGGTCTGTAAGAGACTTGAATATCTCACGGATCGCAGAGGGCTTGAGATCGGCGAGCTTTTTTGAGATCTTGTATTCCATAAATTCATTTCCCCTTATATGCAGTATATTTCATTCTGTTATTTTATCACAGTCCGCGCAAAAAAACAATAGCCATATCGTAAACTTATACCCCTGCGAGGCAGCCTGAGACTGCGCGCAGGGGCATTAGTGAAGCCGGGGTCGGAAGATATCCCGTGCCAATGTGATCTGATGCAGACTTGTCTGCAAAAGATAAAATTTCAGCCGACCGGACCTGCACAAGCTCCACCATCGTATGATATCTTCCGACCCAAACCTAACGAATGCCGACTGTGTCTGCGGTCTCAGTCGCCCGCCGCCTGAGCCGTATCGGGCAGTATCACAAGCGTTACATAACCGACAGCCGCAATGACAAATACGAACGCAAGCGCGGAGACGACCTGCTGCGCGTAGACGCCTGCCCCGAACAGCATATTTCCGTTTTCCTGAATGTACGTTACCGGAATACTTACAACGAGCGTCGTCAAAAAGCCGACAACTCCGCTGATCGCCTGTGATATCGCAAGCGCATTCGAGCGTAGCTCCGGCGCAACGTGATCGAAAACAAGGTTCGTCAGCGCACTGTTTATGCCGCCCATCGCAACGGCATACAGTACATAGTAGATCGTGTAGAACAGCCGCCCGTTTGACGGAACGGTGAATATGTTCACGAAAAAGCCCATACCTGCAATGATGAGACAGAGACGTACCATAGATGCAAACGAACGGCGGTCGGCGTATCTCCCCCAAAAGGTCGAGACTCCGGCGCGAACGAGACTGTATACTATCGTAAGCGCGGAGACGAGCTTTAGGGAAAAGCCAAGCTCCTTTATCAGGTACGTGCCGTAGAACGGTGTCGCACAGCCGCTTGCCATGTGCCATAGCACGAACAGTATCGTCAGCTTGACGACAGACCTGTTACGCAGTGTGCCGATAAGCTCACGTATCGGGTGACGTGTGTCGTTCGTCCCCTCCGTCACAGGCTCGACGGATAATAGCATAGTAACGGTGTGCAGAACGGTCAGGACGAAGACCGCGATACCGCAGAGGATGAAGGCATCGGTCGTTTGTCCCATAGCCTTGTAGCGGTCGATGACAGACCCTGCCGCAAAGGAGAAGACCATACCCGAGAGGAGAGAGACTATCTCCTTTTGTGAGGTGAAGATACCGCGCTTTTTGTCTTCAACGAGCGACATCAGCCAGCTTATCTT
>CAYSKU010000175.1:0-3650 GCA_964431775.1 uncultured Ruminococcus sp.
GAGCATATCGTGATCGCGGTGTCGTTGGAGTCCCGCATGACCTCGAACTCGATCTCCTTGTAGCCCTTTATGCTCTTTTCCACAAGCACCTGACTTACGGGGGAGAGCTTCAAGCCGTTCTTGAGGAGCGGTATCAGCTCCTCATCATCGGAGGCAAAGCCGCCGCCCGTGCCGCCGAGGGTGAACGCCGGACGAAGCACGACCGGATAGCCGATCTCGTGTGCCGCCGCGATACCCTCCTCCATGGAGTTTGCGATGAGGGAGGGAAGCACAGGCTCACCGATCTCTTCACAAAGCTCCTTGAACAGCTCACGGTCCTCTGACTTTTCGATGCTATCCGGCGGTGTACCGAGAAGCTCGGTCTGGCATTCGCGGAGGATACCCTTCTTTGAGAGCTGCATCGCAAGGTTAAGACCTGTCTGACCGCCGATACCCGGGATTATCGCATCGGGACGCTCGTAACGGATTATCTTTGCAACGTATTCGAGGGTCAGCGGCTCCATGTATATCTTGTCTGCGACCGAGGGGTCGGTCATGATGGTCGCGGGGTTGGAGTTTACGAGGATGACCTCACAGCCCTCCTCACGGAGCGCGAGACAAGCCTGCGTTCCCGCGTAGTCAAATTCGGCAGCCTGACCGATAACGATAGGTCCGGAGCCGATAACCATTACCTTTTTAATATTCTCTCTCTTCGGCATTGTCTTATTTTGCTCCCTTCATCATTTCAATAAACTTGTCAAACATATACGCGCTGTCCTGCGGTCCGGGGTTGCTCTCGGGGTCGTACTGAGCGGAGAACACACGATCTGCCGCACATTCGATTCCCTCGACCGTGCCGTCTATGACGTTTACGTGAGTGACCTTGACTCCCTCCGGCAGACTTTCGGGAACGACCGTGCAAGAGTGACCCTGTGAGGTTATCTCGATCCTTCCGGTCTCAAGATTACGGACGGGGTGGTTTCCGCCGTGATGTCCGAACTTCAGCTTTACGGTCGAAGCACCGTAGGCTCTTGCGATAATGAGGTGTCCGAGGCTGATACCGAACATCGCCGCCTTGCCGCGAAGCTCACGAACGGTCTCGACCACGGGAAGAACGTCCTCGGAGCTTCCGGGACCGTTCGAGACGAGGATGCCGTCCGGCTTCATGTTCAGTATCTCGGTCGCCGTAGTGTTCCACGGTACGACAGTCACGTTACAGCCGCGCTCGTTCAGCGCACGGATCATGCTGTTCTTGATGCCGCAGTCTATCGCGACAACGTTGTACTTGTGGTTCGCGGTGCGCGAATACCACTTCTTTCGACAGCTGACGCGCATTACCTGATCGTGCGGAATGGGGGTGCAGGCGATCTTCTCGAGTGCATCCTCGGTCGGTGTGTCGATATCGACGATGATGGCGCGGCATACGCCCTTATCGCGGATGTGTACGGTGAGCGCACGTGTGTCTATGCCCTCGATACCGGGTATGCCCGAATCCTCAAGCACCTCTGAGAGGGTCTTCGTATAACGGAAGTTCGAGGGCTGATCGTTGTATTCGCTGACGACCAGACCGCCGAGGGTCGGCACCTTTGACTCGAAATCCTCGTCTGTCACGCCGTAGTTGCCGATCAGGGGATATGTCATTACGGCGATGCTGTCGGTGCAGGACGGGTCGGACATCATCTCCTGGTATCCGACGACTGCCGTGTTGAAGAATAGCTCACAGGCGTGCTCGACCTTTGCACCGAAGCCTCGTCCGAGGTAGACCGAGCCGTCCTCCAGCACCAGTTTTCTGTTTAGATTCATTTTGTCAGCCATACTGTTTTACCTCCGCATACTGTCATTTTGCATTTTCCATATACTTTTTCACCTGCAAACGGTGTTGAGTGTCCCATAGACCGAAAGTCTGTCGGGTCGATGGTGTATTCCTCCTCGAGGTCGAATATCGTAAAGTCGTTTTCGGGACTCGGGAGACCGAAGCGTTTGCGCGGTGCGTCTGTCATCATCTCTATTATACGTGAGAGCGGTACTATACCCGGGCGAACGAGCCTTGTATAAAGTATCGGGAAGGCGCATTCGAGACCGACTACCCCCATCGGGCTGTCTGCAAGTCCGCGTGACTTTTCTTCATCGGAGTGCGGTGCATGGTCGGTCGCGATCATGTCTATCGTTCCGTCAAGGACTCCCTCGAGGAGTGCCAGACGGTCGTCCTCCGTCCGAAGAGGAGGATTCATCTTGAACCTGCCCTCCTCACGAAGGTCGTCCTCACAAAGCGTGAGATAGTGCGGCGCGGTCTCGCAGGTCACGTCCACACCGTTTCGCTTAGCTTCACGTATAAGCTCGACCGAGCGTCTCGTTGAGATGTGGCATACGTGATACGAGACGCCGGTCTCCGCCGCAAGACGGAGGTCGCGCTCTATCTGTCTCCATTCGCTCTCCGAGGAGATACCGCGATGACCGTGAGCCTTCGCGTACCGACCGTCGTGGATGTAGCCGCCGTTCAGGAGGGAGTTGACCTCGCAGTGTGCGGCGACTATACGTCCGAGCCTCTTTGCCTCGAGCATAGCCGAGCGCATACGCTCCTCACTTTGTACTCCCTTGCCGTCATCCGAAAAGGCGCAGACGTTCTTTGCCATGCCTGCCATGTCGGACAGCTCCTCTCCGCGCTCGCCTACGGTTATCGCACCGTAGGGGTGTACGCGGATCGCCGCACTCTCACGTATCAGCTCGAGCTGAACGTTCAGGCTGTCGGTCGAATCGGGGACGGGGAGCAGGTTTGGCATAGAACATACGTCCGTGTAGCCGCCGTGTGCCGCCGCCGCAGTTCCGCTTTCTATCGTCTCCTTATAAGAAAATCCCGGCTCACGCAGATGAACATGCACATCGGCGAAGCCGGGAAATATAACGGAACCACTGATATCCGCTTTTTCGGAAATTTTTGAAAGCATATCGGAAGAGACCTCCGACATCGGAAGCATACGGGAGGAATTATCGGAAACAAAAACAGCTACATCGTGAAGACTTCCGTTCCTATAAGCTTTTCCTCCGTTAAGAAGAGTCATGACAACCTCCTATATCACAAGTTCACATCTCCGAAGACGGTGTGGGGCATAGAGCATACCGTTATGTAAGGTGTACGTTCACGGACGTTTTTACATAAAAAAAGCGGATAAGCAATACACGCAGATCATACGAAACAGATCGACCGACCCATGAGCCTCCGGATACCCAGCATTCTCTCTTTAATTCGAATTATTATACCATACGTGAGGCTATGAATCAATAGTGAACATGGTGGAAGTTTTGCGTGGATAAACGCGGATCTTTGTTGCATTCGTTCGAATTTGGATCTACGTGGAGGAGGCTTCTTTCGGGAGAGAGCCGTCGTCGGTCGCCATTTGTGGCGATCGACGACTGAAGGAGAGTGCGTTACAATAGATCTGCACCAATTACATTGTCGTGGGATATCTTTAAACTTAAACTGAAATTGCACCGATGTCTGTCTGCGGTCTCAGACCGCCGACTCAGCAGACCAAGTCTGCAAAAATAAAATTGTCGTGGGATATCTTTAAACTTAAACTGAAATTGCACCGATGTCTGTCTGCGGTCTCAGACCGCCGACTCAGCAGACCAAGTCTGCAAAAATAAAATTGTCGTGGGATATCTTTAAACTT
>CAYSKU010000175.1:3750-5154 GCA_964431775.1 uncultured Ruminococcus sp.
AATTGTCGTGGGATATCTTTAAACTTAAACTGAAAGTACGCCGATCATGCTTGCGATCTCAGACCGCAGACTCAGCAGACCAAGTCTGCAAAAATAAAATTGTCGTGGGATATCTTTAAACTTAAACTGAAAGTACGCCGATCATGCTTGCGGTCTCAGACCGCCGGCTCAGGCGGGTCATTCGAAAAGTCGGGTGTAGATGTCGGACATCTCGCCGCGTGTTATGACGTAGGGACTGTTCGCGTAGTTTCCGGCGTTTGCAACAAGATCGATGAGACGTTCGCGCTCCTCTGCTCCGAGCTTCATGTCGAGAAGTCCGCTCATCTCGGGAATGCGCTCCGCAAGCTCGTCGGGAGTCGTCCCAAGCTCCTCCGCAAGACGAAGTATGCGTTCCTCACCTGCGGAGGAGAGCATATTGTAACGGATGTACGCACCCTCGAAGATCGCACAGGCTCTGCCGTGCGGTATACCGTAGGTGAGGGTCAGACTGTAGCCGAGAGGATGGGGGAAGCCGGTTCCGGTGTAATCTATGGCGATACCGGCGGCACAGGCGGCATTTTGCAGCCTTTCGCGACAAAGCGCGGTGTAGCCTCCGCTGTCACGCTCACCGTCACCGTTGGCGTCGGAGGCGCGGTCGGTCGTAAGTATGCTCCAAAGCTCACGTGCGGCATACAGCGCGGCTTTCTCGGACACCTCCGTTGACTTCGGGGAGAGGTAGGACTCTATCGAATGTGCAAGCGCGTCAAGGGCGGTCGAGACGGTGTAGTTCTCGTCAAGTGACGAGGTGTACTTCGGCGAAAGGAAGGCGTATCTTGCGTAAGCGGACGAAGCCTTGAACGTCTTCTTGCGTGCGCCTCCGTCAACGGTCAGGACGGAATAGCGGTTCACTTCGCTTCCCGTACCCGAGGTCGTCGGAATGCAGACGAGAGGGAGACCGTCGGCGGTACGCTTCGTGTCGTCGAAGATATCCATAACGTCGCAGTCGGGGTTTGCGGCATACGCGGCGATAGCCTTTGCGGCATCGAGAGCCGAGCCGCCGCCGATACCGATAACGAAGTCACAGCCCTCTGCACGTGCAAGTGCGCCACCCTCGTGACAAAGTGGAGCGGGCGGATTTTCGGGAATGACGTTATAGCGGACGTAGGATGCACCGACCGAAGCGAGAGCGGCGGCAACGTCGCTCATCGCGCCGCAGAGGTCAGCCGAACGGCGACCGGACACGATGAGTGCGCGGTGTCCGAGACCTGCGAAAAGGTCGGCACGGTCTGTCACGCAGTTTTCGCCGGAGAGGATAGTGACCGGCTTATGAACAGAAAGATCCATGGTTCATTCCTCCGAGATGGATATGTTAGGTGCTGTTTAAAAAAGAAGGAGATATGTACAGGAGCGAGAGATCTTTGTGAT
>CAYSKU010000176.1:0-5153 GCA_964431775.1 uncultured Ruminococcus sp.
CCGTCGGCTCAGCCGACCTTGATTTAATGGGCGGATGATGGTATAATGAGGGGGATAAAATTTTTCATTCGGAGGGATCCTATGAATAACGTATTCGATATCACCGAGTTCGGCGCGGTCGGCAACGGCTCGACCGACTGTACCGCCGCTATACAGGCGGCTCTCGATAAAGCCGGAGAGACCTGCGGCTGTGTCATCGTACCCCCGGGAGTCTACCTCACGGGTGAGCTTCATATGCGCGCTCATACCCGTATGGAGGGGAAGTCCGCGTGGAGCTTCCGCTCCGACGGTCTCTCGACCCTTCGCCTCGCCGATAAGAACGCAAAGTGCCTCCTCGATATAACGGGCGCGTTCGGCTCGACCGTCGCCGGTGTCTCCATGGACGGCGCACACCTCGGTGAGAACGTCCACGGCGTGTACCTCTACTGGGATAAGTATAACGGCGGCGCGGAGGAGGATACCCCCACCATCGAGGACTGCCGTATCGGCTGCTTCTCCGGTGACGGCGTACACCTCGAGCATATATGGTGCTTCTCCGTCCGTCATTCGATGCTCCACCGTAACGGCGGAAGCGGCCTCTATATCGACGGCTGGGACGGCTTCCTCATCGATAACTGGTTCACCGCAAACGGTCGCTCCGGTATCCTCGGCGGTCCCTGCCTCGCCTCCGTCACCGCCACCGGCAACCGCGTCGAATGGAACTCGCAGGCAGGCTTCAAGTTCGGCTCGGGAAGCCACGTCAACGTCACCGGTAACTACTTCGACCGTACCTTCGGTCCGGCTCTCTGGCTCGGTGAGGAGGAGGGCGGCACGTTCCGCGATACCACCGTCACCGGAAATATCTTCTACCGCGGCGGCTGTCCCGATCGCGCTCCCTTCCGCTACGAGTACGAAAGCTCCCACGTCTACCTCGCTCGTGCCGTGAACGTCACCGTCACCGGAAATACCCTCAAGCTCGGCGAAAACGACGGCGGCGGCGGTACGAAAAGCCCCGCCTACGGTATAGTCGTCCGTAACTCCGACTGCATAATCGCTCAGTCTAACGTCATGCGCCTCGGCTTCACCAAGCAGGGCATTGTCTGGGATGAACAGGGCGGCTGTCTCATCAAGGATAATATGGAATAATTATGGATAACAATATTGCTTCTGTAGCTTCACGTATCGAACGACTGCGCCAGACCCTCGAGCGTGCCGCACGTCTCTATTACGAGAACGATGCTCCCGAAATGTCCGACTTCGAGTACGATGCCCTCTTCGAGGAGCTTCGTACCCTCGAGGTCGCGTACCCCGAGCTCGATTCCCCCTCCTCGCCGACCCATCGTGTCGGCGGACGTGCCTCCGACAAATTCGAAAAGGTCACGCACCCCGTCAAAATGGGAAGTCTCTCCGACGTCTTCTCGGAGGACGAGCTCGTTTCGTTCGTCAAACGCTCGACCGACGCCCTCCTCGACAGCGGCGTTGCCGCCGAGGATATCGTCTTCTCGGTCGAGCCGAAGATAGACGGTCTCTCCGTCTCCCTCACCTACGAGCGCGGTATCCTGACCCTCGGCGCGACTCGCGGTGACGGCACGGTCGGCGAAAACGTCACCGAAAATATCCGCACCATCGCCGGTATTCCGCACAGGCTCGACGTGCCGCTCGACCTATGTGTGCGCGGTGAGGTCTATATGCCGCGTGAGGTCTTCTACTCCCTCAACCGCGCAAAGGAGGAGGTCGGCGAAAAGACCTTCGCCAATCCGCGTAACGCGGCGGCAGGCTCGCTCCGCCGTCTCGATGCCGCAGAATGTGCGGCGGCAGAACTTGACATATTCGTGTTCAATTACCAGACCGGTTCACTTTACGAGGACGGTCACGCACCGACGACCCACGCGGAGACGATCGACCGCATAGGCTCTCTCGGCTTCCACACGATACGTATCGAACGTCTCGCACGGACTCCCGAGGAGGTCATCGAGGCTGTCCGCGCCATCGGCGAACGGCGAAGCACCCTCCCCTACGACATAGACGGCGCGGTCGTGAAGGTCGATAGTCTGCGCCAGCGTGTCATGCTCGGTGAGAACCCGAGCACGCCGAAATGGGCGGCGGCGTTCAAGTATCCACCGGAGCAGAAGGAGACGAAGCTTCTCTCCATCGAGGTGGGGGTCGGTCGAACAGGAGTTCTCACTCCTCTCGCGCACCTCGAGCCGGTGCAGCTTGCCGGAACGACGGTCTCACGTGCCACACTGCACAACATCGACATCATCCGCGCCAGAGACATCCGCATAGGCGACACCGTCATCGTGCAGAAGGCAGGGGACATAATTCCGGAGATACTCGCCTCCGTCCCCGAGAAGCGTGACGGAAGTGAGGAGCTGTTCCGCTTCCCCGACCGCTGTCCCTCGTGCGGTGAGCTGCTGCTTCGCGATCCATTGGCGGACGAGGGTGACGACCTCGCGGATGCGGACGTGAATTCGGACGTGAACGCCGAGGACATGACGGGACTACTACGCTGTGAGAATCCGGCGTGTCCGGCACAGCTCGAGCGGCGCATAACGCATTTTGCGTCACGCGGAGCGATGAACATAGACGGACTTGGGCCGACACTGGTTCGTCAGCTGATCGAGCGCGGACTGATCTCGGATGCCGCCGACCTGTACACGCTCGATCCGGAGGAGGTCGCGGCACTTCCGCGAATGGGAAAAAAGTCGGCTGAGAATCTGCGGAACGCGATCGAGGTCTCGAAGAGCCGCAGTGCGGCGAAGCTGCTCTGGGCTCTCGGCATACGTCACACAGGCGAAGCCGCCTCCGAGGCGGTGATAGCGCGGTACAGAAGCATAGACGCGCTGTTCGGCGTGACGGCTGCGGAGCTGTCGGAGCTTTCGGACATCGGACCGATCACGGGCGAAGCGATAGCGGCGTACTTCCGTCTGCCGGAGACACGTATACTTACGGAGAAGCTACGTTCGGCAGGAGTAGCCGGAGTAGCGGGAGCGGTCGCGAACGAGGGTGATGCGGTCACGGACGAGGGTGCAGGTGACGGACGTTTTGAGGGAATGACGTTCGTTCTGACGGGAACGCTCCCGACCATGACGCGGACGGAGGCGGCAGAGCTTATCAAGCGATACGGCGGCAAGGTATCGGGGTCGGTCTCGAAGAAGACGACATACGTAGTAGCCGGAGAGGCTGCCGGCTCGAAGCTGACGAAGGCTGAGGAGCTTGGCGTTACCGTCATCGACGAAGCAACGCTCATAACGCTCATCGCCTGAGGTCGGCGGCGTGACGCCGCAAGCGGTCATCGGCGTTATTGAAGCCGAAATTGAACAATAACCCACGACAATATCATTGGTGCAAACTTGGTCTGCTGAGGTCGGCGGCAGCCTGAGGCTGCAAGCGGTCATCGGCGGCGGCGTGACGCCGCAAGCGGTCATCGGCATTATTGAAGCCGAAATTGAACGATAACCCACGACAATATCATTGGTGCAAACTTGGTCTGCTGAGGTCGCCTCAGGCGGCAAGGAGAATATATTATGTCAAACTATGGAAACATCATCATCTTGAACGGACCGTCGAGTTCGGGAAAGACCACACTTTCGAAAAATCTACAGAAGATATGGGAGCGTCCGCTCTACTACCTTTCCTACGACTCGGTGGACTGGTACATCGCGCCGTTTGGCACGACCGGACGTGACTACGGTATCGACACGGTACGCGATTTTCTCGCCGTGATGTACGAATCTGCCGCCGCGATCAGCCGTTCGGGGCGTGACGTAATAATCGACAACTGTCTTTTCGACTGTGAGACCATCTACGAGATGTCGCAGGAGATAATGCGCGGCTGTCCGATCACTATGGTACGGATAAAGCTGCCGCTCGAGGAGCTGGAACGCCGTGAGGCGGCACGCGGAGACCGTGCCATAGGCAAGGCACGTTGGCAGGAGGAGCATATCACGCCGAAGGAGGATTCGGCATACGATGTGATCGTTGACACGACCGAGGATTCCGCGCTCTGCGCGGAGCGTATAAAAGCAGCGGTCGGGTCGGCTGAGCCGACAAACAGTCATCGGCGGCGGCGTGACGCCGCAAGCGATCATCGGCGTACTTTCAACTTGGGTTGAAAGATAACCCACGACAATGTTATTTTTGCAAACTTGGTCTGTTGACTTTTTGTAAAGTCTAAACTTTACGTATTTTTATGTGTAAGAAAACGCCCTCGGGCGTGTTCTAAAATTTATGCCCCTCCGTGGGACAGCGCACGGACGGGGAGTATACCTCACTAGTTATCTTTGGTTGAACGTTGAGGCTCCCTCCGGGAGGGAGCTGTCGCGGTCGCCATTTGTGGCGACGACGGCGACTGAAGGAGAGTGCGTCACAATAGGTCTGCACAAATAATATTGTCGTGGGATATCCTTCGATTTCAACTGAAAGTGCGCCGATGACTGCTCGGCGGCTCAGCCGCCCTCAGCCGACAAAAAGGGAACGTCCGAGGACGTTCCCTTTTGGGTCTATATCGTTTTGTGTCTGTGTATCTGTATCGCAGATCAACCCTTGATAGCTGCCTGTGCTGCTGCAAGACGTGCGATCGGCACACGGAACGGAGAACAGGATACATAATCCAGTCCGATCTTGTGGCAGAACTCAACAGATGTCGGGTCGCCGCCGTGTTCGCCGCAGATACCTACGTGGAGGTTCGGGTTAACGGGCTTGCCAAGGGTGATAGCCATGTTCATGAGCTTACCAACACCGGTCTGGTCGAGCTTAGCGAAGGGATCGTTCTCGAAGATCTTCTTGTCGTAGTAAGCATCAAGGAACTTACCGGCATCGTCACGGGAGAAGCCGTAGGTCATCTGGGTCAGGTCGTTGGTACCGAAGCAGAAGAAGTCAGCGTTAGCTGCGATCTCGTCTGCGGTAAGGCAAGCTCTCGGGATCTCGATCATAGTACCTACTTCGTACTCGAGCTCAACGCCTGCTGCCTTGATCTCGGCGTCAGCGGTCTCAACAACGACAGCCTTAACGAACTTGAGCTCCTTAACGTCGCCTACCAGCGGGATCATGATCTCCGGCTTAACGTTCCAGTCGGCGTGAGCCTTCTTAACGTTGATAGCTGCACGGATAACAGCAGCGGTCTGCATCTTTGCGATCTCGGGGTAGGTTACTGCAAGACGGCATCCGCGGTG
>CAYSKU010000177.1:0-5067 GCA_964431775.1 uncultured Ruminococcus sp.
ATCGGTCACTACTACGCCTCCTACGAGGAGATGCTCACCTCGGTCGAGCTTGATGCGGTCTACATCGCTACTACACACAATTTCCATATGGAGAACCTTCGTCTCTGCCTCGAGCACGGCAAGCACGTTCTCTGCGAAAAGCCGATGGTGCTGACCGCCGCAGATGCACGTGAGGTGTTCGCAACGGCGGCAGAGCGCGGACTTTTCTGCATGGAGGCAATGTGGTCGAACTTCCTGCCGCAGGTACAGCGTGCGAAGGAGTGGATCGGCTCGGGACGTATCGGGGATATACAGTCTGTCAGCGCGGTCATAGGCTTCAACGGAGGCGGCTCACCCGAAAGTCGTCTGTACTCCCCCGCTCTTGCCGGCGGTGCGCTCTACGATATCGGCGTGTACCCGACCGAGATAGTCTCCTACCTCGTCGGTGAGCCTATAGAGGATGTGGTCGGCGTGTGGAGACCGCACAGTGTCACAGGCGTTGACGAGCGCACCTCGTTCATCGTAAGATACCCCTCCTGCGATGCCTCCATACAGTGCCTCCTCACCTCGAACGCACGTGAATACACTATACTCAACGGTACTCGCGGCTGTATCGAGCTTCCGTGGGGAAGCAGCGGCTTCACTGCACAGCTTTTCGATGACCGCCGCCGTCTTGTCGAGACCTTCGAGGAGAGCTTCGAAAACGGCTTCGTCTTCGAGGTACGTGAGGTCGTCCGCTGTATAAACGAGGGTCTCCTTTATTCCCCCGTCATGCCACCCGAAGCTACGATACAATGTGCCGCACTTTACGACAGAATATTGAGAGGATAACACAATGACAAATATAGAGATACGCTTTACCGTTTCCGACTGGCTCGTCTCCTTCGGAGAGGCAGTCAATGCAATTTTCGACCAAAGCATCGAGGTCGCACTGCTCTACACCTTTTCGCACCGTCCGCTGAAGCTGTCCGCTCCGGCAAGCTGCGGAGACCAAGCCTCGCTGATCATCCGTCCGCACCGTATCGAGCTTCGCGTGAACGACGTACTGTGTGACGAGGAATGGCCCTGCGGTGAGCTGGCGACTCCACTCGCCCCCATCGAGACCGACAGCTACACGATACGTGAGATCGAGCCGGAGCGTCCGGCAGAGCTGCCCGACGTACTTCGTCACGGCATCACGACCTCCGAGCTACGTCTGCCCGGAGTCAACATCGGCGACTGCATACCGTTCTCCGACCCCTCCGAGAAACGCTATCACCTGTTCTACCTCTACGACCGTCATCATCACGGAAGCAAATGGGGTCTCGGCGCACATCAGTGGGCGCACGTCTCGACGACCGACCTTGTCACGTGGGACGAGCATCCGATGGCGATAGCCGTGACCGAGCCGTGGGAGGGCTCTATCTGCACAGGCTCTGTCGTTCGCACGGGCGACCGATACTTCGCCTGGTACGCTGTACGTATGTCGGACGGTTCACCTGCACGTATGACCTCGGCTACCTCGAGGGACAACCTGCACTACACAAAGTCCGGCAGCTATTTCACGCTCCCCTCCGCATACGAGCCGTCGAGCGCACGAGACCCGAAGGTAGTCGAGCTTGACGGAGCGTTCCATATGTTCGTCACGACCACACGACTGGAGAGCGGTCACGGCTGTCTCGCGCACCTGACCTCCGACACTGCCGATTTTGCAGCTCCTACCGACTGCGGAGCGATCCTCGAGTGGGATAGCGGCGACCAGCCGGAATGTCCCGACTGGTTCAAGCTCGGTGACTACTATTATCTGATCTACTCGATAGGCGGAGCGGCACGTTACCTGTATTCACGTGAGCCGTTTAGCGGCTTCATACGTCCGAGTGACGACCACATTCCCTGCGGACGAGTACCGAAGGCGGCGTTTCTGGGAGAGCGTTGCATCTTCACCGGCTTCGTGACCGAGCACGGCTACGCCGACGATGTCATCTTTGCGGAAGCCACACAGAACGAGGACGGAACTCTGCGCTTCACCGCGCTGTCGGTCGGCTGAGCCATGGGCTGCTTTGAAGGTATACTGCTCGTCTCCGACTATGACGGTACTCTGGCGGCGCACGACGGGACGATACCCGAAAACGTCCGCTCTGCCGTCTCCGACTTTATCGCCGGTGGTGGGGTCTTCACAGTGTCCACCGGACGGACACTACAGGGCTTTCACGCCTACGACCCGACCCTCATAAACGCGCCGGTGCTTCTCGCGAACGGCGGTATGCTGTACGACTACCGAAGCAGCTCTGTTGTCGAGCTATACGGTATCGGTTCGGACTGTGTACCGTGCATAAGGGAGCTACGCGACCGTTTTTCGGACGTTTCGATAGAGCTTTACGCCATCGGTGAAACGTTCTGCATAAACGCAAACGAGGCTTCGCGCCGTCATTTTGCGGCACAGGGGATCGTATATCGTGAGGTAGACGACCCGATGTATGCCGCCTACCCCTGTGCGAAGCTGATGCTCTGCGGCACACCGTGCGACATAGCAGCGGCGCAGGGATTTCTCCGCTCCTCCGACTATTCGATAGGCTTTGTACCGACAGACGGCAGCTTTCTCGAGCTTTTACGTACGGGGGTCAACAAGGGAACCTCCCTGCTTCGTCTGGCAGAGCGTCTCGGTATCGCGGCTGAGGGGATATGTGCGGTCGGTGACGGCTACAACGACGTCGATATGCTCACCGTTGCGGCTCAGTCGTTCGTACCTGCAAACGGTGACGCGGCGGCGCACTCTGCCGCTATGCACGAGGTCTGCTCCAACAACGACGGCGCAGTCGCCGAAGTAATATGTCGCCTGAGGCGACAGGCAGACATAGCGTTATTTCGGTCGGATAGTGAAGCGATACAATGATGGTGTAGTAAAAATAAGCCGTCAGCAGACGATCCTGCACAAATAACATTGTCGTGGGATCTCTTACGATTTTAACTGCAAGTGCGCCGATGACTGTCTGCAGCCTCAGGCTGCCCGATGACTGTCTGCAGCCTCAGGCTGCCCGATGACTGTTTGCAGCCTCAGGCTGCCCGATGACTGTCTGCGGCTCAGCCGCCGCACTACCTCCTTTGCGACGTACTTTATTTTCGCTATCTGTCTTGATTCAGAGTTCCTTTTATGCTATAATCTATCCGCAAAACAAAACTACAGAAAACGACGGAGGCTTCAATGAAGACCAAACGAATTTTATCAATGCTCCTCTGCGCGCTCCTGCTCGTTCCGACGTTCATGACCGGCTGTGCCGAGACCGAACAGGACACGGAGACTACGCAGACCGCAGGCGCTCCCGAGACCGAAAACACCGTTTCGACCGAGCAGACTACTACCGAGGGCAGCTCCTCGTCAAGCAGTGACGCGCTCATCAAGATCGAGGATGACTACGACTGGACGGCAGGTGTAGTAAAGAAGGACTACAACGGCTACGAGTACACGATCCTAAACGGCTGTACCGCTTCGTGGTACGCCTACACCTCCATCTCCCCCGAGGAGACTACAGGTGAGCCTGTGAACGATGCGTTCGTAGAGCGCGAGAACCGCACGGAGGACTTTCTCAACATCAGTATAGTCGAGCTTCACGACGGTGACTCCATGAACATCCTCAAAAATGCCGTAAAAGCCGGAACGAACGATTTCGACTACGGTAACGTCACCCTCATGAACTGCTACGCGGTCGCGATGGAGGGAAACGTCTTCGACCTCAACACGATCTCCGCAGACGCCGGAGTTGACTTCTCGAACGTTTGGTGGGATCAGAACGCACGTGACAGCCTTACGATAAACGGTCAGCTCTATTTCATAACGAGCGATGCAGACACCACACGCTTCGACAGTATCCGTTCGCTCTACTTCAACAAGGACATGATCGAGCAGTACGGTCTCGAGAACCCCTACGACCTCGTTGACGAGAACCATTGGACAGTTGACAAGTTCACCGAGCTCTGCTCTGCCGTTGTCATCGACAAGGACGGTGACGGTGTCATGACCGAAAACGACCAGTACGGTTGGGTAAGCTATGACGAGATAATGTTCGACCTTCTGCTGTGCGGTATGGGTGCGAAGTACATCACCAAGGATCCCGACACGGGAAAGCTCATAGACGGCACGACCGGCGAGACATTTGTCGATATGTACAACAAGGTGATAAACCTCATGTTCACGCAGCAGGATGCGGTATTTGACATACGTGCCTCCAAGCATTCGTCACACACCGGCAGTCTCGGCGACCGCGCACAGGAAGCACTGTTCACGTCAAACGGTGCGCTGTTCTACTCCGAATGCATGGCATGGACGAGAGTTCTTCGTGAGATGGAAGCGGACTTTGGTGTTCTTCCCCCTCCGAAGTACACCGAGGAGCAGGATCGTTACTACTCGATCATTCTGAATCCGTTCATGCAGATGATCCCCGTAACGTCGGAGGATCCGCTCCGCACGCTGCACGTGCTTGACGTATTCTCTGCGGCATCTCACGACACCGTTGTCGATGCATACGTCAACGTTACCCTCTCGGGCAAGGTCGCACGTGACGAAAACAGCCTTCGTATGCTCCACCTCGTATTCGACGAGCTGTACTACAACATCCATTTCAGCTCCGTATCCGTCCGCACCACGATATACAATGCGGTAAAGTCCGGCTCCGACGCCATCGCCTCCACCCTTCAGAAGACCTCGAAGGCTGTAAACAAGCAGCTCGCCAAGACCAACGAATTCTTCTTCCCCGAAGGCTAGGCGGCTGAGCCGCCGAGCGATCATCGGCGTTATTTCAGCTGAAGCTGTACGATATCCCACGATGATATCATTTGTGCAGATCTGGGGTGGCTGAGGTCGGCTGAGCCGACAAGCGGTCATCTGGGCGGCTGAGCCGCCGAGCGATCATCGGCGTTATTTCAGCTGAAACTGTACGACATCCCACGATGATTTAGAGAAGTGTGGAGTGTTGAGAGTGGAGTGTTGAGAGTGGAGTGTTGAGAGTGGAGTTGACTAAATTTTGTTTGAATTCCACATTCTACAGCTTCACGTGAACGAGGCTCCCTCCGGGAGGGAGCTGGCAGCTTGTCTGCCTGAAGGAGAATGCGTTA
>CAYSKU010000178.1:0-4982 GCA_964431775.1 uncultured Ruminococcus sp.
GGTATCGAATCGAAGACTCCGGTAATAAACGAGCTCTCGCAGAAGTATAACTTCACGAACGAGGGCGGTGTCTTCGGAACTATACGTATCTTAAAGAATATAATGGGTCTCTGGATCGAGCAGGAATCAAGACGTCAGTGGACTCGTGAGGGTACTAAGTATACCTTCGATGAGCTGTCCGAAATGGCTCTTGCTTCCGAACCCTTCAAGTGCTTCATCGACCCCGACGATCAGCTGTTCGCAACAGCCGGCAATATGCCGAAGCGTATCTGCGAATACTGTGAGAAGACAGGGCAGTACGTTCCACAGAGCGTAGGTGAGATAGTTCGCTGCATATTCGAGTCTCTCGCACTCCGTTACCGTTGGACAGCCGAAAAGCTTGAGGAGCTGACCGGCAGAAGCTATCCCGTTATAAATATCGTGGGCGGCGGCACGAAGGAAGAGATGCTCTCACAGTTCACGGCAGATGCTTCGCACAGAAAGGTCTGTGCAGGTCCCGTGGAGGCAACTGCGCTCGGCAACATTGCCATGCAGTGTATCGCTTCCGGTGAGATCGGTGATATGTGGGAGGCACGTCGCGTGATACGTAATTCCACAGAGATCAAGGAGTATACTCCCGATACGGTAAATGCAAAGGCATGGGATGAAGCGTACGAACGCTTCCTTAAGATCATCGGCTAATAAGGCTTATAAAAAACAAAGGAGAAAAATTATGAGTACTCAGAAGGCACTGGACTGTGCAAGAGAGATTTATGCAAAGTACGGCGTTGATGTCGATGCGGCTATGAAGTCCGTTGCGGAAACACCGGTATCGATACATTGCTGGCAGGGTGACGACGTTGCAGGCTTCGAGGATCCCGACGGAGACCTCACAGGCGGTATCCAGTCCACAGGTAATTACCCGGGAAAGGCGCGCAACATCGATGAGCTTCGTGCGGATTTCAACTTTGCGGCAAGATTTATCCCCGGTAAGAAAAAGCTCGCGCTCCACGCCATCTACCTTGACGCAAACGGCAAAAAGGTAGAGCTTAACGAGATAACCCCCGAGCATTTCGCTTCTTGGGTAGAGTGTGCTAAGTAATACGGCTACGGTCTCGATTTCAACCCCACCTTCTTCTCACATCCGCTTTCCGCAGACGGTCTCACTCTGTCCCATAGTGACCCGGCAGTTCGTGAATTCTGGATCGAACACGGCATCCGTTGCCGTCATATCGCCGAGTATTTCGGACGTGAGCTCGGTCAGACCTCCATGAACAACTTCTGGGTTCCGGACGGCTTTAAGGATACTCCCGTAAACCGTGCGAAGACCAGAGCACTTCTTGCAGAGTCCTATGACCGTATCTTCGCCGAAAAGCTCAATGAAAACTATACGATGGAATCCGTTGAGAGTAAGGTGTTCGGTATCGGTGCTGAGAGCTGTACCATCGGTTCTCACGAGTTCTATATGGGCTGTGCTATGAAGCACGATAAGCTTCTTACCCTCGATACCGGTCACTATCATCCGACAGAGCTCGTTTCCGATAAGATATCCGGCGTTCTTACATACTTAAAGGCTGTTATGCTCCATGTATCGCGCCCTGTACGCTGGGACAGTGACCATGTAGTTATCTTTGATGACGAGCTTCGTGCCATCACCACGGAGATCAAGCGCGGCGGCTTCGAAAAGAGAGTCAATATCGGTCTCGACTTCTTCGACGGTTCTATAAACCGTATCGCCTGCTGGGCTATCGGCTCCAGAAATATGCAGAAGGCTCTCCTGTGGGCATCTCTTGAGCCTGTCGCAATGCTTCAGAAGTTCGAAGCCGAGGGAGACTTTACTTCACGTCTTGCATACCTTGAGGAGATCAAGACCCTGCCGTTCGGTGCGGTCTGGAACGCATACTGCGAGGAGCAGAACGTAGCGGTCGGTGATAGCTGGATCGCAGAGATGAAGAAATACGAAAAAGACGTATTGTCTGCTCGATAAAGGAAAACATGATAAATAATTTTTCGAAATTTGCCGTACTCGGATTGTGTCTGTCGATGCTCTCCTTTTCCTCCTGCAACGTCATCGAAATGCGTGACGCCGTTGAGGAGACTACAAGGGGTGAAGCAAGCACGACGATGATGCTCGCTCCGGCTGAACGTGCAAACGACGTTGAGATCCGAACGGAGGATACGGTATCGGAGGTCGAAGAGACAGAGCAGAAGAAGACGCTCTCCTTTACGGCGACGGGGGACATTCGCATCGACGAATCGATGATCGCCGATGCGGCAAATCGTGCCTCGGAGGGAAGTACATACAGCTTCCTTAAGATATATTCCGGTGTTTATCGTGCGGTCCATGATGCGGACGTTGCCGTAGGGAGATACTCTGCGGCAGCAGCTCCGTATAACTGTACCGACAAGATGCAAAGGACTCCTATCGAATCCCTTGCCGCACTGTCTGAGCTTGGCTTTGAGGCTCTCGATACCACAGGTGCAGAGCTTTCCTCGAAGTATGCTGATGACATGACTGAATATGATATCGTAAATTTGCACTCATCACAGACAGGTGAGTCCTCGGTCTATACGGTCGATAGGGACGGCGTTACGGTTGCGTTTCTCGCGACTGACGGAAGTGTAAAGGAGACCATGACCGATGATATCGCATATGCCGAGGAGATCGCGGATGTCGTTGTGGTCTCGGCTGACTGGCAGGGCGATACGTCTACAGAGGACAAAAGAAGTCTTGCACTGACGATGGCTGAAGCCGGAGCGGATATCATAATCGGTTCGGGCGAAGCTCTCGAGGGTGTCGAGTGGCTCCACGTCGGAGATGACGAGCCGACTCTTGCCGTTTATTCCCTCGGAAATTTTGTCGCGACCGCAGATTCGGCAGATGAGCTTTGCGGAGGGATATTGTCTCTTGACATAACACTTTGCAACGGTGAGCTATCACTTGAGAATGTGTCTGTAGATCCGATAATCATACACTATAACAAGAGTATACGGAATTATCAGATATTCGAGCTTTGCAGCTATACCGATGAGATTTCCGCCACGCACGGAGTCGAGGGAGTGGACGTTTCCTCTCTGAAAGAGAAGATGTACAGTCTGCTCGACGGCTTTTTGCCCTCCGATTTCCGAAACTGACAGGATGACGCGGAATGATAAATACAAAAAAACGTGTCTTATGTCTCAGATCGGCGATAGCGGCGATCCTTGTGCTGTGCTTCACGGTCTCATGCAACACAGATGAAGATAAGACTAAGGATGACGACGGAACGCCCGATAAGGTCACAACAGTTTCCGTCGTCCCGGCAACGCCGGGTGTGGGTATAGGACGTGTCGTAAACGAACCCGCGGAATCGAACGGGATCGTTATAGGCATAGACCCCGGTCACGGCTTTATGGACGGAGGAGCCGGAGAAGGTATACTTCCGGACGGTATCCTTGAAAAGGATATCAATCTGTCGATAGCAAATAAGCTGAGCGAGGATCTGATGCAGCTCGGTTATACGACTATACTTACACATGACGGTGTGAACCTTCCGCCGGAGGCGATGTACGATCATATATTTAATGCGGTCGAACGTTCCGCCTACGTAAACAGCCTGAAGATGGATTATTTTATTTCTATCCACGTAAATTCCGCACAAAATTCCGAAGCGGAGGGTTCGCGGATATACTACTACGATAACTCCATAAAGGTCAATCCGATAGGCGGTGCTGTGGCGGAGCTTATTGGCGAGGCGATAGAGGAGAATATTCCGGAGGATGTCGATCCTGTGGTAGTCGATCAGTCTGAAGCACCGAACAGCTCGTTTGCACTGTGCAGAGACGTTAAATATCCGTCGGCACTTGTCGAGGTCGGCTTCTGCACGAACGAGAACGATGCCGCAAAGATGATCGATGACGAGTGGCAGGAACGCTTCGCTCAGGCACTTGCGGACGGTATCGATGAATACTTTACGAATCACGCAAAGTAAAAAGGTGGCGAATATAGCCTATGCTTTCGAATTTGTCCTACAGTATCAATGCGGTACTGCCGATCTTTCTGCTCGTTGTAGTCGGAGCTTTTCTGAACAAGACCAATAAGGTGAACTCCTCGTTTACGGAGATCGCGGACTGGCTCGTATTTAGGGTCGGGCTTCCGGTAATGCTGTTTCTGGAGGTCGCGGACAGCACGATAGCAGATGACCTCGACGTTGGACTTATCGTTTTTACGATACTGACAGTCACCTCATGCTTTCTGCTCGTCTCGATATTGGCAGCTGTTTTTATGCGCGACAAAACAAAGCGAGGTGCGTTTATTCAGGGAATGTGTCGCTCGAACGTAGCGATACTCGGAGTACCGCTTGCCGAAAATATGTTTGGTGAACGTGGTGTTCAGACGATAGCACTTGTGCTTCCGTTCGTTATACTGATGTTCAATACGTATTCCGTCATTATTTTGTCGGTCTTTTCGAATAGCTCCGAGCATAAGCTCGATAAAAAAGCCGTACTCGGAATACTAAAGAATATCGTAACGAATCCACTGATAATCGGCGTTCTGCTCGGCATACCGTTCATGCTGTTTGACCTTCCCCTCGGAACGGCACTCAGTAAGACCCTGAACTATCTCTCGAACCTTACAACGCCTCTTGCACTTATCAGTCTCGGGGCAAACTTCCGAATTGAGAGCCTGCGCGGTCGTCTTGGCTATGCACTCGCGGCTTCACTCGGAAAGACGGTGCTTCTTCCGGCAGTTTATGTGACACTTGCCGCATTGCTCGGTTTCCGCGGACCTGCTCTCGGAGTCATTCTGATCTGCTTTGGCGCACCTACTGCGGTATCGAGCTATATCATGTCGAAGAAAATGGACAATGACCATGAGCTTTCGGCACAGATCCTGCTTTTGACAACGATGCTGTGTATCGTAACGATCTTTATCGGGATCTTCATTCTTAAAACCTTGGAATTAATTTAGGGCGTGTTTGAAAAAAGTCAATACGCACAGATAGCGGAGCTTTTTGCGCTAT
>CAYSKU010000179.1:0-4879 GCA_964431775.1 uncultured Ruminococcus sp.
AGCTGACCGTTATTCTCGTCAAGCATACGTACTTCCTTGACACGGATATCATCGTTTATAATAAGTTCTTTCGCGCTAATAGTTATGCACCTCCAAATGCTATAAACAAAAATCGCACCGAGAATACTCTCCGTGCGGCACGACAAAGCAGGTAACTGCTTTACGATCTGTATTGACCCTATCGTGCCTATATGCCGTAAGGTGAGAACGGAGAATGTTCTGCTTTGTTTTTAATCCTTAGGTATTATACTCCGTCGAGGGTCTTTTGTCAAGGGGTTTTATAAATTTTTTTATTTTCTATCTGAAATATCGTCCTGTGCAGACCGCTTGTTGTTTTATAAGGAAGGGAACGCCGCGGCGTTCCCTTCCTTTTCTCTTTACGTGCGGTCTGCATAAGACATAAAGTCTATAGCCACCGTGCGGTCTGCACAAAACGAGCCGTCAGCCTACCAAGTCTGCACAAACTCCACCCTCGTGGGTCATCTCCCAGCCTAAACTAAAAGTGCGCCGATTCATGCCCGTCGCCTCAGGCGACCCGATGACCGTCTGTCGGCTCAGCCGACCCGATGACCGTTTGCAGCCTCAGGCTGCCGGGTCAGTTTATCTCGAGAAGATCCTTCTCGGGGAGAGGGGGAAACTCTGTGAACGGAGCGGTCTGATACCAGTACGCAACGGAGGAGATGTCGTCCTGCAAGGGCAGATACTTTCCGTCACGCCTCCAGCCGAGAGCCTGTATCGTTACACGAAGATCGTTCTCAAAGTATATCGGGTCTGTGATGTGCCAACGGTACAGCGCGAAACGCTGGTTCGCATTATACGCTCCGTCTCCGCGCATTATCTTAGAAAGTCCGGTGTAGGGCGACGAGAACTCCCTGTACTGCCCTCCTACGTCAAAGTTGTACGCTCCGCAGAAGTAGTCCTCCGTTCCCGTGCCGCAGATGGTCGGGAAGCAGGTGTCGCCGTCCATGAAGAACTTTATCTCTCCCTCGCCCCACCAGCCGTTATTGTTCACTCCCCAGAAAAGGTGCGTGCCGACGTACTGTCCCTTTCCGCGTATGCCGTCGATTATCGTATAGTCGCTCTTGTACGGAAGCGGGTTCGTGCGGTTGAAGCGCGCACAGAAATACGCGATCTCCTCCTCAAGCTTCGTCTCAACATAATCTATCTGGTAGTATATGGTAGCGTCTCCGTTGTCGATATTCTCGACCGTTATACGCGCACGCTTCTTGAAGGGCATCGTCCAGTAGCAGTTCAGCCCTATCTTCGGGTTCACACAGACCGCAAGAGAATTTATCTGTGCGTATACCTCCGCGTTCGGCGTACAGAAGAAATCGCCGAGCGGACACTCAACGGCAGGTATGTCGCTGTCGTCCCAGTACATACGCAGTATGAGCCATCTCCAGCAGTTTGTTGCACCTGTCAACCAAAAATGCTTGATCGCACCCTCCGCGTTTATGTCACAAAGGGTAAAGGTCGAGTGTGCCGGTACTATGACGGACGGGGATATCTTCCAGCCTCGTCCGAGGTCTCGCGCACAGCCCTCCCCCGTTCCGTGCTCCGCCATACCGCCCTTTCCCTTTTCTCCGGTGAAGTTTTCGGGGCAGACCGAGCGGCTCTTTGCAAACGAGAGCTTAGATATGTCGTTTAAGTCTGCACAAAGTCCGTTGAACATGATCTGTTTCTCCATTTAACTATATATCTTCCGATCACTGAAAGCTGACGGTGATGCCCTCTTCCGCGGACTTGAACGCGGCTTCTATCACCTTGAACGTCCGCATGACCTCACACGGCTTGACGAGCAGTTCCTCCGTTCCGTCGAGGACACCTGCGATATTCTTGTATATCGAACCCCAGTCGTTGTTCGGAACATCCTTCGGACCCTCGAATTCCTCGAACTCCTCTATGATATGGTGTCTCTGCGGACGTGCGACCACCTTGTGATCGACATACGCCGGAACGTCCCAATGCTTTAGGGAGTCCTTCTTGATACGGCGCACCTTTACGGTCGGGTCTCCCATATCCTGCATGGTCATCGCGCCGCCGTCACCGTATACCATCCAGCGCGTAAGCGTGAGCGGCGAATAGGTAACGACCTCCACCTGCGCGACAAGACCGCTCTCGAACGTTATGATGACCTTCGAATAGTCATCGACCTCCTCAGACCAAAGGGGAAATACGTTCGCGTAGACGCTCTTTACCGGCTCCTTGATCATCCACAGAAGCTGATCGAGCATATGTACGCCCCAGTCGAGGAGCATACCGCCGCCGTGATCCTTCATGCCGCGCCAGTTATACATATCGCCGTTTCCGTTAGCGGACTGTATACGTGACTCGATCATGTACGGCTTACCGACCGCACCGTCCTCGAGCAGCTTCTTTATCATGACGAAGTCGCGGTCGAAGCGGCGGTTCTGATGCACAGTAAAGAGCTTGCCGCAGCGTTCGGACGTCTCGATCATTCGCGAAAGCTCCTCGCTCGACATTGCGACCGGCTTTTCGGACATTACGTTGAAGCCTGCCTCCATAGCGCGGCAAGCCATCTCGCAGTGGTAATTGTTCGGCGTTCCGACGAGTACGAGGTCGAAGCCACCCTCATGTGCAAGGAAGGCATCGAGATCGTCGTAGGCGGTAAGCCCTCTCTGTCGCGCACGCTCGAGGCTCGAGGGGTCTATGTCGTATGCCGCGACCGCCTCGAACGGGATATCCGCACGACTGACCGCATCAACGTGATAGCCTCCCGCCATTCCTCCGAAGCCGATGATACCGAGTTTATATGCCATGGTCTCCTCCGTTCTGCTGTATGACAGCACTGTTTTTTGTATATATTTTATACGCTTCGATTGAAAAAGTCAATCCTATATGTATAAAAAAACAGGCTGACGATCATATTTTTTGTCCTTCGCAGACCGAACGTATCTTTGGCAGTGTTCGCTTTACGTAAGTAGTGTAATAAAGTCGGTCTCGGCTTTGAGCCATCACAAAATATGCAACGAGTTTTTGTTGAACCACCACACTTTTTACGACGAATAAATGCAGACCGGCAAAAAAAGCGATACCCGATCGTGAAGACCGAGTATCGCCGTTTTTCTTTGTCTTTCTTTGTCGTGTCCTGCTCAGCCCTCGGTGAACGAGGCTACTATACGCTCGAGGAGCTTGTTGAATACCTTCGACTGAGACTGATACTGGGAGGCAAGGTCGGTGTTATAGCCGTCTGCCATGGAGTTCAGCATGGAGCTGATGTTGATACCGCCAACGTAGCCGATATCGTAACGGATCGTGTCGATTATGATGTCGAGCGAACGTGCGGATTCCGCATCACGGCTGACCTTTCCGATGAGCGTGACGTCGTAGTACGCCGGAGTAAGCTCGTTCTTTGACTCCGCACCGAGAGTATCCATAACGTGACCTGTCATCGCGTATTCCGTGTTGGTTATCGGGATGCAGTACACTCCGGCTACGTTCGGGTTCACACAGTGATAATAGCTCGTTTGACTTTCGTCATACTTGGGCATGGGAAGCACGCCGAAGGGGGAGTCCATAACACGCATCGTTGCGACTGCGTGAAGCTCACCGTAATAGAACAGAGACTGATCCTGCTGGAA
Organism: uncultured Ruminococcus sp.; assembly: GCA_964431775.1. Taxonomy (GTDB): domain Bacteria; phylum Bacillota; class Clostridia; order Oscillospirales; family CAG-272; genus UMGS1696. The sequence goes on from CAYSKU010000179.1 coordinate 3,603, forward strand.
CATAGCAAACGCCGGATCCTCGCCCGTGCCTGCCTTCGACCAGCTCCACGTGATGCTCGGGTCGTACATCAGGGTCGCAAGCTTATCTACGACCGAAACGGACTTTTCGTTATATACAGTGATCGAGGGGATATCGTTCTCATCCTTGGTCGCCATCTGAACGTCACAGCCGATCATAGCGATACCCATCATGTCACAGAAGCAGATGAGACCGTAGCGGTCACTTCCGTCCATGACTCCGTCACCGTTCAGATCCTCCGATACCTTAGAGCCCATCTCGACCATTTTGTCTATCGTCCATGCACCGCTCTCCATTATCGCGTAGGGGTCGTCGAGCTGATAGTTCGAGAGGATAGACTTATTGAACATTATCGCGCCGATGGACTTTTTGTACATAGTTCCTATGTCGCCGGTCAGCATATAGTTCTTGTGTGCGATGGACAGGTCGTTTATACAGTTCTGATCCCACCATGCCGCGTCAAGGTCGAGCGTTCCCTGCTCCGAGAAGCTGTTCAGCTCCGCAAGAAGACCGCTCTGGCTCATGGAGAACGTGGACATAAGTGTGTTCGTTGCAAGCTGATATGCGTTGTCCTGCGCGGCTACCGACTGCTGAAGCACGGAGGTATCTCCGCGCCCGGGAATGTGCGCTACCTCGATGTTCACGCCGAGCTTTGATTCGGTATTTATCATTCTCGTATACGCGGCATCGTTTATGGCTTCGCCGTCAAGCTCGTCCGCACACCAGTCAACGTCCATCCAGATGACGTCCTCGAGGGGGAACGCAAGGACGGTGAAGGTCTGACCGTTATAGTTCGTTCCCTCCGGAACTGCGGCGGTATAACGAGTCTCGACCTCTTCCTCCTCCGGTACGGTCTCGACAGTACCCGAGGTGTCGCCGGAAGCCTCCGCACCGGACGTGCTGTCGGTATTGGCGGCAGAGTTTTCCGAGCAGGAAGCAAGTGTCGGCAGAAGTGCCGCTAAAATGAGAAGAACGGAAAGAGTCTTTTTCATCACGTAATTACCTCACTTGATATAGTATTTTTCAGCCTTTACCCATGCTATCATTATACCCGTTTTGAGCGTTTTTGTCAACACATAATGAGAGATCTCACAAAAAAAGGTCGGCTGTCGTGAAGCTGTGGTGTGACGAGAATGTCGAAATTCCGGTTCGCCCGAAGACGTTCACTGCGCTACTTTCGGAAAACGCAAACAGATACGGCATTCGATATGATACGAATATTTCAAATCAAGCAGGAAGAAGAGTACGATACTGTACC
>CAYSKU010000180.1:0-4817 GCA_964431775.1 uncultured Ruminococcus sp.
GCGGAAAAATTCTTCGTCTGTCACAAAGCTCTCTCGCTCCTGTACATATCTCCTTCTTTTTCAAACAGAACCCAGACTTGCTTTTTTGTAACGCATTCTCCTTCAGTCACCATCGTCGCCACAAATGGCGACCGGTGACAGCTCCCTCCCGGAGGGAGCCTCATCCGCGTATAGCCGATAAATGAAGAAATACGACAAAAAAGTGTCTATAGACCATTCCTGTACCAAATAATATTGTCGTGGGTTATCTTCCGATCTCAACTGAAAGTGCGCCGATGACTGTTTGCGGTCTCAGACCGTCGGACAAACAAAAAAGACCTCGAAGGAGGTCTTTTTTGGCAGGCTTGTAAGCCGGGTTCTGTACGTTGTTCACGTGACTGCCATCTATCTGTGACGTGCGTTACCGCACCCCTTACAGCCACCCGTGCGGATATATCGGGCAGATATCGACTTTCGTCTTCCGCACATACGGTGTTGCATCGGATAGGGTTTACATTTGCACACAGTTGCCTGTCGTGCCGGTGAGCTTTTACCTCGCCTTTCCATCTGTACCTGCGCGAACGCATAGGTAGTCTATTTCTGTTGCACTTTCCCGGAGGTCTCCCTCGGCGGACGTTATCCGTTATCCTGCCCTGCGATGCCCGGACTTTCCTCACATCAATACCTTTCGGCTACATGACACGCGGCAGTCCCACCTGCCCCATTATTATATCACGCTCTCCCTCATTTTGTCAAGCGGCGGTCGGCTCAGCCGACCACGTTAGCGGACAAGTCTGTACAAATTACATTGTCGTGGGTTATCGTCAAGTTTCAGCTTCACGTGCGCCGATGACTGTCCGCGGCGTCACGCCGCCCCGTTAGCGGACAAGTCTGCACAAATTACATTGTCGTGGGTTATCGTCAAGTTTCAGCTTCACGTGCGCCGATGACTGTCCGCGGCGTCACGCCGCCCCGTTAGCGGACAAGTCTGTACAAATTACATTGTCGTGGGATGTCTCTCCTACTCAGCTTCATGTGCGCCGACTTCGCCTGTCGGCTCAGCCGACCCGTCCCAGCAGTAGGTGCAGACCTTGTCGGGGTCGAGTCCGATGGAGTCGAGCATATCGTCAAGGCGACAGTAGCTCAGTGACGTGAAGTGGAGCTTCTCGCGGATGCTCTCGAGCATCGCCGCGTATTTCTCGCTGTCCGGATCGGCGTACTCGCGAAGCACCTCCTCCGTCGGGTCTCCTCCCTCGAGCTCACGTATCACTCGCCGCGTGATAAGCTCCATCTCGGAGTTCGAGCGTGAGAAGTTAAGATACCGACAGCCGTACATGACCGGCGGACAGCCTGTCCGGATGTGTACCTCCTTCGCGCCGCTCTTGTACAGAAACTCGGTCGTCTCGCGAAGCTGCGTTCCGCGCACTATCGAGTCGTCGATAAGGAGCAGCTTCTTTCCGTTTATAAGGTCGTGGATGGGGATGAGCTTCATCTTTGCGATCAGGTCGCGCCTGCTCTGGTGTGTCGGCGTGAACGAGCGCGGCCACGTGGGCGTATACTTCACGAACGGACGTGCGAACGGTATGCCCGACTCGTTCGCGTAGCCGATGGCGTGCGCTATGCCCGAGTCCGGTATTCCGGCAACAAGGTCGGGGGAGATCTTTCCCTTATCGCGCTTTGCAAGGTGTCGTCCGCAAAGCATACGCATACTTTCGACGCTCAGTCCCTCGTAGGAGGAGGACGGATAGCCGTAATACACCCACAGGAACGCACATATCTTCATGTCGCGCCCGGGGTCGGAGAGGGTCTTCACTCCGTCCGGTGTCATGACGACGATCTCGCCGGGACCGAGCTCACGGTAGTCGCTGTAGCCGAGGTTCAGGTACGCGAAGCTCTCGAAGCTCGCGCAGTAGCCCTCCTCCTTTTTGCCGAGTACGATGGGCGTTCTGCCGAGGCGGTCGCGTGCGATATATATCCCCTTGGGGGTAAGTATCATCATCGAGAGTGAGCCTTCGACCAGCTCCTGCACGTACTTTATGCCCTCGATGAAGTTGTCCTTTTGGTTGATGATCGCCGCCGCAAGCTCGGTCTGATTGATCTCGCCGTTCTGCATCTCGAAAAAGTGTACCCGATCCTTCAGTATCCGCTCGACGATCTCTGTGGAATTGTTGATCTTTCCGACAGTCGTTATGGCGAACGAGCCGTGGTGAGAGCGTATCAATATCGGCTGAGCCTCGTAGTCGGATATGCATCCGATACCGAGGTTGCCGTGCATCGAGTTCGCTTCGCTCGTGAACTTCGTTCGAAACGGTGTGTTCTCGATATCGTGTATCGCCTTATCAAAGCCGAGCTCGTCGCTGTAGACGGTCAGACCGGCTCGTCGTGTCCCGAGGTGTGAGTGGTAGTCCACACCATAGAACATATCGAAAACGCAGTCCTCACGTAATGCCGTACCGAAAAATCCTCCCATATGCTATCCCATCCTCACTGTAAACACTTTAGGATGTCCGCTCATGTCGCAGGCTCGCAGGTGAGAGGGCATCCGTCTACAATATTATATCACATATATCGCGCTATGAGGATACGAATTTTCTGCCGCCTGAAAATATTTTTTTGCACATTTTCACGGTTTTACCTATGTGGAGTCAACGAAAAGCTAATAAATAGTTAGAAAATAAAACAATAAAATAAAATTCGCACAAAATATTGACAAGTCGGAGTATATACTTTATAATAAAGCCATAGTCAGGTCGGCTGAGCCGACAGGCGAAGTCGGCGTACTTTCAGCTGAAATCGTTCGATAACCCACGACAATATTATTGGTGCAGAGCTGGTCTACAGATACTATATTTTGTTTGGCTCCTTCATTATTCAGCTACACGTAGGTGAGCCTCCCTCCGGGAGGGAGGGGGACCGCGTTAGCGGTGGAAGGAGAGCGCGGCGGTCTGAGACCGCGGGCATGGATCGGCATTCGTGGAGCTTGGGCTGGAAGCGATTCCACGACAATGTGGTTTGTGCAGGTATGGTCTGCCGAAGGCTTATTTTGTCGTATTTTTTCGTTTGTCGGCTGCACAAGACAAAATTCGATCGGTACCGTTAGTATAGCTACGAACTTTTATATATCCAAAAAGGAGAAGAAATATGAAAAAGCGAACATTTGCATTAGTGCTTGCACTGCTTATGATGCTTCCACAGCTTGCGGCTTGCTCCGAAAACGCAGCCGATCAGAGCGGTGAGACTACAGGGCAGGTCTCGACAGCTAACTCTACCGCGCCGGGGTCTGACGACACTGTATCGTCAGAGGTCGAGGAGACGGAGGAGCTTCTGCCGGATATTCCTGCGCTCGATTTCGAGGGCGAGACGTTCACGTTCCTTACGTCCGGTACGAACGACACGAACGGCGTTGACTGGGAGACCTACGACATATATGTCGAGGAGATGAACGGTGATGTCATAAACGACTCGGTCATGGAGCGAAATCTCTATATCGAGGAGACGTACAACGTAGATATCGCCGAGTACAAGACGAGTACGACGACCCTTTCGGAGATACAGACGGAGGTCAAGGCTGCCGCCGGAGCGTTCGATGCGGCTATGACCCACTTCGAGAACGGTGCAAGTCTCGCGCAGAGCGGAAGTCTGCACAATCTTTATGATATGCCGTACATCGATCTGACGAAGCCGTGGTGGGATCAGCGCGGAGTTGAGGACATGAACTTGATGGGCGGTGTATTCCTTGCGACAGGTGACATCACCGTCATTGACAACGATGCGACATGGGTACTCATGTTCAACAAGCAGATGCATGAGGATCTCGGTCTCGAGAACCTTTACGATCTCGTTCGAGAGGATCGCTGGACGTATGACACGTTCTACACGATGGCGGCAGGAGCATCCATCGACACGAACGGTGACGGTGTTCTTAAATGGAAGGATGACATATTCGGCTTCCTCACCTCCAGCTACTCGTCTCAGGGGCTTATGTACGCCTCCGGCGAAAAGATCGTGACACGTGATGCCGACAACAATCTTGTCGCGCTCTCCGACATCAACCGTCTCTCGGGCGTTGTCGAGCTTGCGGCGAAGATCATGGGCGACAAGATGATAACGTTCCAGACGGGCTACGAGAACAGCGGTTCTGCCGACCTTCGCATAATCTTTGAGGAGGGTCGCGGACTGTTCTTCGGAGAGGTCATGCAGTGTATCATTCGAATGAGAGACAGTGAGACGCAGTTTGGTCTCGTGCCGTGGCCGAAGTATGATGAGGCGCAGAAGGATTTCTACAACCTCGTCCACACCTCGGCAGGACGCGGCGTAGTCATTCCGGTGAGCCAGACGGACTACGAGATAACGGGAGCGATCATCGAGGCTATGGCGGCGAAGTCGATGTACACGGTAACTCCGGCGTACTATGACGTTGCGCTGACGTACAAGTATATGCGTGACACCGAGTCTGCGGAGATGCTCGACATCATTCTTGCAAGCCGTATATACGACCTTGGACTTATCGCGAACTACGGCGGCATGGCATCGGGTATAGCGGCGGTCATCACCGACGGTTCGGCAAATCTTGCCTCCACGTGGGCGAAGTTCGAGAAGGTCTTCAACAAGACGATGAGCAAGGCGGTCGAGAAATACGCCGAGGTAATGTCTCGCGACGGCATAGGCTAAGCGGCGTGACGCCGCGGGCGGTCATCGGCGTTCGTAAAGTTTGGGTTGGGAGATGACCCACGACAATATTATTTGGTGCAGATCTGCCTGAGGCGGGGCGCATGAATCGGCGGCGGTCTGAGCGGCGGTCTGACGCCGCAGGCGGTCATCGGCGTTCGTAAAGTTTG
>CAYSKU010000181.1:0-4785 GCA_964431775.1 uncultured Ruminococcus sp.
GCCTCAGGCGACCGCCTTTGCACCAATAATATTGTCGTGTGATATCTTCCGATTTCAACCGAACTAACGCCGATGACCGTCCGGCGGCACAGCCGCCCCGATGATTGCCTGTCGCCTCAGGCGACCGCCTTTGCACCAATAATATTGTCGTGTGATATCTTCCGATTTCAACCGAACTAACGCCGATGACCGTCCGGCGGCACAGCCGCCCCGATGATTGCCTGTCGCCTCAGGCGACCGCCTTTGCACCAATAATATTGTCGTGGGATATCTTCCAATTTCAACCGAACTAACGCCGATGACTGCGCCCCGCCTCAGGCGGGTTGACTTTTGGGGGAAAATATTGTACAATGTAGGGGAAATAAATTCATTTGTAAATAAAGGAGAATCTATCATGGCAAAGATCAAGGTCGGCGTTATAGGATGCGGAACTATCGCGAACTCCGCGCATATCCCCTCCTACATGAACTGCCCCGATGCGGAGATCAAGTATTTCTGCGACATCATTCCCGAGCGTGCGGAGGCGGCAGTAGCTAAGTACGGCTGCGGTATCGCGGTCACCGACTACCACGAGGTGCTTGCAGACCCCGAGATAACGGCGGTCTCCGTCTGCACTCCCAACAAGATGCACCCCATCATCTCCATCGATGCACTTCACGCAGGTAAGCACGTGCTCTGCGAAAAGCCGGCTGCCCGTACCTACGCAGAGGCTCTGACCATGCAGGAGGCTCAGCACGAGACCGGTCTCACCCTCAATATCGGCGTTGTCAACCGCTTCAATACCGCCGTCAACGAGATAAAGAAGCTCATCGACGCAGGTGAGCTCGGTGAGGTCTACCACGTTTACGTTTCGTTCCGCGCTCATCGCTCCATACCCGGTCTCGGCGGCGCGTTCACCACGAAGGAGATCGCAGGAGGCGGCGCACTCATCGACTGGGGCGTACACTACCTCGACATCGTTATGTACTGCACGGGAGACCCTGCTCCGAAGACCGTCTCCGGTAAGGCATTCAGCAAGCTCGGCGTTGATATGCCCAACTACGTCTACGAGTCCATGTGGGCGGAGAACACCAAGGATCTGAACGGCACGTACGACGTTGACGACAGCGTTACCGCGTTCGTTCGCACCGAGGGACCGACGATCACGCTCAACGGTGCGTGGGCGCAGAACATCGGCGTTTCCGAGACCTTCATCGACTTCCTCGGCACGAAGGGCGGCGTTCGTCTCCAGTACGGCGGTGACTTCACCGTATACACCACACGTGACGGCAAGCTCTACGACTACAAGCCCGAATACGAGAGCACTCCCATGTTCCAGAACGAGATCAACGCATTCGTTGCCTGTGTTCAGTCCGGTGAGAAGCTCCCGAGCCACATCGACCGCAATATCCTGACCTCGAAGCTCATGCAGGGCATTTACGACTCCAGCGATGCCGGACATGAGGTAGAGCTCGCCTAAGGCAGCCTGAGGCTGCCCGATGACCGCCCGTCGCCTCAGGCGACCCGATTTCTGTTTGCGGTCTCAGACCGCCGCATTCTCCTTCAGTCACCGGTTGCCATAAATGGCGACCGGTGACAGCTCCCTCCCGGAGGGAGCCTCCTCTGCGTGAAGCGGAATACTAAAGCAATACGACAAAATACAGCTGTATTTCATTATTCGTTCCGGCGGCAGCAAGCCACCGCCCTACGTCAGAGAATGAGGGATCCTGACAGGATAAAGTAATTCCCGATCTGTCATTCGTGATCTCCAACCTAGGGCGTGTTTGAAAAAAGTCAATATGCACAGATAGCGGAGCTTTTTGCGCTATACTTCAGAATTTCCCCTTGAAATACGAAGTATTCCTGCGGAAAAATTCTTCGTCTATCACAAAGATCTCTCGCTCCTGTACATATCTCCTTATTTTTCAAACAGCACCTAATTATTAAGGATCTGCCTATGTTAAATGTAAAACGAACTGCTCCGTACAATGTACAGGAGGTCTTCAAAAAGGGAGAGTATACCTCATGCGGATATACGCTCCCATACCGTATATATATTCCCAAGAATTACGATTGCGGCGAACGCTATCCTCTCGTGCTGTTCCTGCACGGCGCAGGTGAGCGCGGTGACGACAACGAGGTGCAGATCAACGTAGGTATCGCACGTGCCTTCGAGGACGTGACGAGTCCCATCTACGATGCGATCGTTGTTTGTCCGCAGTGTCCGGTCGGCGCACAGTGGGTCATGACTCCGTGGGAGAACGGAAACTACATCGTTGATGCAGTCCCCGAGTCACGTGAGCTCGAATGTGTCTTTGAGCTTCTTAACGAGTGCTGTTCGACCTACAACATCGACGAGGACAGGGTCTACGTGACGGGTCTGTCGATGGGCGGCTTTGGCACGTGGGATATGCTTGCACGTCACGGCTCACGCTTTGCGGCAGGTCTTCCGATCTGCGGAGGCGGCGACCCGAGCCGTGCGAAGGCACTGTCGCGCATACCGATATGGACGTTCCACGGCTCGTCCGACGATGCCGTTCCCGTTGCCGGAACACGTGCGATGTTCTCGGCTATCAAGCGTGAGGGCGGCTGTGAGATCGGCTACACGGAATTTGACGGTGCCGGACACAACGTCTGGGACGCGGTATACACCGACCGTCAGGTCATAGACTGGCTCTTCGCGCAGTCGCGTGAGGAGCGGCGCAAGAAAGCGGAGCTTCGGTCTAAGGTGACGAAGGCTGCCGCTGTAGCCGGCGGCGGTGCTCTCTCTCTCGCTCTGCTGATACTGAAATTCAGCAAAAAGCGCAAGTCGTGAGGGCTGAGACGACACGACAAAAGAGGACTCAAAAGAGTCCTCTTTTTACATTTGTATTGTTTTTTATCTCTTCTTCGAGATAGCGTAGCCTGCTGCGGAGACGATCGCCGCTACTGCCGCGATAACGCCACAGTCAAAGGTCTGTGCCGCTTCTTCCGTAGCTTCCTCAGCCGTTGCTTCGGTAGAGGCTTCCTCTACTACTACCTCCTCAGCCGGAGCTTCTTCTGCCGGAGCTTCCTCAACAGGTGCTTCCTCAACGGGAGCTTCCTCAACGGGAGCTTCCTCAGCCTCGACCTCAACGTCAAGCTTTACAAGCTCGACCTGACTGAGCCACATGGAGTCCGACCAATAGGGCATACCGTCCCAAGGTCCCCAGGATATCCACGAGTCACGCGCCGCGTCACCGTCGATATCGTTGTTGAACGAAGCGTTGAAGCCCATGATATGCCCTTCCTCCGGCGCGAAGTCGGGGGTCATCCACGGCATGGAGATCTCAAGAACGTAGGTGCCGTCACCGTTGATGACAGCCGCGTGCTCGATAACAGCTTCGGGTGCATCGGGATTACCGATATAGTAGCCGCCGATCACGTCATACGGACTGAGTGATACCTGATAGTCACCCTCGAGCGGATAGCCGATATCATCGGACAGAGTTTCGGAGACCCAGAAGTCAACGGAGTCCGTACCTGCCGGAGAAGCTGCCATAAGGGTGGTGGGGTCGTTCACGACTGCGAGGTAATATATACCGTCCTCGTCCCAAAGTATCTTCGTGTAGCCGGAGATACCTTCGCCGTTCATGTCACCCGGGTAGGTGGATTCCTGAGCGGCAGTGGTGTCCCATATCGCATCTACCTTACCGTCGATGGCAGGCTTGACGCTTGCGTAGTTTGCATAGGAGTCGCGATCGGTGACGGACGAGACATCGTTGGCAGTCTCTGTAGCCTCCTCAGCCGTATCGGCTGTAGCGGCGGCAGGAGCGAGGGTGGTAGGTCTGCCGTTAGCCTGCCAAGCGGCGTGATCGAAGGAGTTTGCATCCTCCTCGGTCGCAAAGACCGCAACGTAAGCGACCTTTGCAAGCTGACCCTCGTAGGCGTTGTCGAATATATCGAGACGAACGTCTGTGATGGTACCCGACCATGCGGTGCACTCGGTCATGATGAAGGTCTGTTCGCACCATTCATCATCGTCACCGTCATAGAAGCCCTTCCAGTGACCGGTCTCCGACCACGCGACCGTGTCGGTCGTGAAGTACACGGACGTTGACCAGTCGGTGATACCGGAAAGGAAGTACTTAACGCGGATGTAAGCGTTTTCCGCAGGGAACTCACCGTAATTCGGGAGGTTGAGGAAGGGGTCACCGCCTGTAACATCGGCAGTGAGACAGGCGTTTTCCGCATCATAAACAGCGGTAGCCTGATTTACGCTGAACGCGGCAGTACCGTCCTCGTTATAGAGGGAGGTATCGTCGGCGTTTGAGAAGTCCCACGCGACGACGGGGTCGGCGGCGGAGACTGCGAGAGCGAGCGCGGCTGTGAGTACGAGCGTACCGACACCGGCAAACAGCTTGGACAGCTTCATAGAGATTGCTCCTTTACAAAAAAAATTTACGCCTGTGAGGTATGATGTGGCGGCGGTATATCCGCAGACGCGACTGAGAAGCCACATTACCATATTGAGGTATATTCATGTTATCATATTTTTTAGTCAATGTCAATAACAAACAGGTCGAAAACGCAAAAAAGTTTTTATTAAATACCGTTTAAAATTAATAATTAATTAATAGTTTAAGTGTTTTCAACCACATAGGACGGCAGCAAGCCACCGCCATACGTCAAAGAATGAGGGAGCCTGATAAAATAAAGTAATTTCTCATTTCCTCCGCCCTCGCGGGTCATCTTTCAAACAGCACCTAAGCTGCACGGCTCAGCCGACCGGCAGTCATCGGCGTTATTTCAGTCGTATAGGAGAGCAATCCCACGAGGGGATATAGG
>CAYSKU010000182.1:0-4748 GCA_964431775.1 uncultured Ruminococcus sp.
CCTTTCTTCCTGCACCCCGACAACTATGTCTACGAGGCAGACCAGCTGATGGGCAAGTACAAGATCTCCGGTGTGCCGATCTGCGATGACGAAAGACACCTCGTCGGTATCATCACGAACCGCGACCTCCGCTTCATGGATGACTTCAACGTGAAGATCGATGACGTCATGACCAAGGAGAACCTTATCACCGTTCCCGTAGGCACGACACTTGAAGAAGCGCGTGAGCTGCTCCGTCGTCACAAGGTCGAGAAGCTCCCCATCGTTGACGCCGAGGGAAAGCTCTGCGGTCTCATCACCATCAAGGATATCGAAAAGGCAGAGCGTTACCCGAACTCCGCGAAGGACGAAAAGGGTCGTCTTCTCTGCGGTGCGGCGATCGGCGTAACTGCGGACGTTACCGAGCGTGCCGGTGCGCTTCTCGCCTCGGGTGCTGACTTCCTCGTACTCGACTCCGCGCACGGTCATTCGAGAAACATTCTGAACTGCATCGCGAAGGTCAAGGAAGCGTTTCCGGATTGCCAGCTCATCGCCGGAAACATCGCGACGAGCGAAGCCGCACGTGACCTCATCTCCGCAGGCTCTGATGCTATAAAGGTCGGTATAGGTCCCGGCTCTATCTGTACTACTCGTGTAGTTGCAGGCATCGGTGTACCGCAGATAACCGCCGTTATGAACGCATACTCCGTTGCGATGGAGGCAGGCATACCTGTTATCGCGGACGGTGGTATCAAGTACAGCGGAGACCTTCCGAAGGCTATCGCGGCAGGCGCGAACGTCATAATGGTAGGTTCGCTCCTTGCAGGCTGTGAAGAAAGCCCCGGAGAATCCGAGATATACCAGGGCAGACAGTACAAGGTATACCGTGGAATGGGATCTCTTGCGGCAATGGAGAAGGGTTCGAAGGATCGTTACTTCCAGGAGAACGCACGGAAGCTCGTACCGGAGGGAGTCGAGGGACGAGTACCCTACAAGGGACCTCTGTCCGACACCGTATTCCAGCTCATGGGCGGACTTCGTGCCGGAATGGGCTACTGCGGAGCGGCAACGATCGAGGAGCTCAAGCAGAACGGACGTTTCGTAAAGATGTCCGGAAACGGTCTTCGCGAGTCTCATCCGCACGACATCTCCATCACGAAGGAAGCACCGAACTACAGCGTACAGATACTGTAAGCAAAAGAGAAAACAACGGGAACGTCCGCTCGGGCGTTCCCGTTATCTATTTTTTGTCGGCTGAGGCGGTCTCCTCTGCGTAAGGGGAGCTGTCGCGCAAGCGGCTGAGGATAATGGAGACGATGGAGGAGGTGCGTACACGCATACCTACATCACCTATGACTTGCCGGATAAGCTCCTCGGTAACGGTCGGAACGTAGCTCTCGTATTCCGGATGCTCGTTAAGCAGCTCGTCAAACATAGCAGTGAGAATGTCGTTCCTTCGCGCAACGCCCGGATAACCGCGTGAGATCAACGCCATGTTGTTGTCAAAGTTCGGCGCGAAGCCGAGCAGCTCCCCCGTAACGGTGTCACGCAGAAGTCCGAAATTGTTAGTGTGCCTGTCCGGATTTACACAGATCGTGTCAAGATATAGCATTCGAATATAATCCGGTATCGCAACGGGACATATCCGCTCGAGCGCGGCAACAACGTCCGAATAGTCCTCGTTATCACCCATGAAAGCGGATGCAGGCTCAAAGTTTACCTCCGCGCCGTTCGTGAAATCAAGCGACTTTATATAGCCCTTTCCACGCTCATAGTGCGCCATGTTCATGCCGAGCGCGTTCCCGAGTCTGTATACGAACAGCTCCGAAAACATCTCGTCATGTGTAGCACGTTTGTACATCCACCACTTTCCGTCACGCAGTTCCCAGCATTTCTCGAAGCTTCCTATGTTTGTAAGCTCGGGAGTTTTGGAGCGACCGCTGTTCGCGGCACGATCGAAGCTGTTGTAGTCGCCCCTTAGGGCGAGACCTGCGAAATAGTCATCGGAAAAGCGCACATCGGAGTACGTCAAGCTCGAACCTATGGGGCGTATCCAGTAGTTATCGGTTATCGTTGCACCGTTTACGTGAACGACGGTCGATATGTCGTCACGCTCGGCAAGACGCAGAGCCTTTTTGAGAAGACGTGAGTTTGCACGGTGGCTGTCGATGGCGCGAGTCTCGAGCCACATATCCGCGTTCGCGACACGGAGCAGATAGAGCGGCAGACGAGTACGGTCTACGACCGTCAAGGTCTCGTTCTCCCAAACGGCGGTGACTGTGTCGCCGCTCATGATCTCGAATGCGCGTTTTTCCATTTTTCCTCCGTTTGACGGCTCGTATTATGCGGAATGCACGGTGTCTATAGACTTTATGTTTTGTGCAGACCGCACAGGACGAAAAGTCTATAGTCAACAAGCAGTTTGCACAAAACAAGCCGTCAGCAGACCGGATCTGCACCAATAATATTGTCGTGGGATATCTTTCAACTTCAACTGAAAGTGCGCCGATCCATGTTTGCGGTCTCAGACCGCCGACTCAGGCTGCACAAGCTCTATGGTCACGATCTTTTTGGAGGGAACGGAGACGGTGCATCTGCCGTTTCGAACTACGAGCTTTTTACGTCTGTCCTCGTTAAGGTTCACCTCGTAGACCTCGGTGAAGCGGTCGCCGAGGTCGAGCTTCAGCTTAGTGTCATGCTCGGTCGGGTCGAATACGCGAAGTATCACCGTGTCTCGGAAGTCGGACATCTTCAGCGCACTTACGATAAAGCGTTTTCCCTCTATGCCGACTACCGCGTCGGTCGCCGCTACACTTCCCTCGTGCGCCCTCGCGCAGAACGCCTCCGGTGCGTATGCTCCGAACGAATAGCAATCGTCTATCGCTCTGTCACGGTCGTTCTGCGCCGTCCTGCTGTACGGAACGAGCGAATATTCGACCGTCAGCTCTCCCCTGCACTGCGCCCCGGGCGTCGGGAATACTCCCCAGTCGCCAAGCTCACGCACACCACGATGGAGAGTCAGTGACATAGTGTGTCCCTCGTCACGAAGTACCTCGTACTCGTTCAGTCCGCGTCCGCTTACGAATACGCCGCGACCTTCATCCTCTACTCCGAAGAACGTCGTCATCTTGCCGGGCTTCGTCGGGTTCTTCCAACCCTCCCACGGTGTTATCTCACGTTCTGTGATATCAAACTGTCCCTCCGCAAGAAGAAGCTCGGAGTTGATACCGTGCTTTGTCAGTACTACCACACGATGGTCGTCGGCATTGTTGTGGATGACCGTCTTCATGTCAAGTCGCGATGCACCCTCACGAAGCGTGAAGTACGCCTCGACCTTCAGCTCGCTCTCGCCGACACGTGTCCTCGTCTCAAGCTCCGCGCCTGCCGGTATCCTCATGACGTGCGTTGCCTTGAACGTGACGGAGGCTCTTCCCGCAGAAACGAGCTCGACCTTTGCGCGGCTTCCCTCGGTCGTCACGCGGACACGGTCTGCGGTCTCACGATAGTTGTACTCGTCACCGACATCTCCGCTGTCAACGAAGATACCTGTCGTGTACGTTGCTCCGGTCTTTCTGTCGGTAACGACAGCAGAGCCGTCAGCCTCGAAACGCACGCGAAGTCGGCGGTTAGCCATTCCCTTTTTGTAGACGACAAGGTCGGTCGAGACCTTTGCGCCGTCAAGCGCGGTCGTCACGCCGAACGTCCTCCAGCCGAGTGCCGGAACGGCGGTCGGGACAAAGGTCAGCTCGAAGCGGTGCGTATAGAACGGTACGCGGAACGTATCCTTCGGGAGGATATAGTCGAACACCACACCAAGGTCGCGAACGTCTGTCGGAAGCACGGTCTGACCGTCAAGGACGGCGATCGCATCGGCGGTGACTGCGGTGTCCTTCGGCAGGTCGAGCATTACGGTGACGGTCTCGGAGGAGGCACGTCCGGTGGGGTTGAAGACGGTGACTGCGTAGTCCGTTCCTGCCTTGCTCGTATCGACTACAGACATGAACGAAGCCTTTTCCTCCTTCAACAGCTCCCCTCCGGCGGCAAGCACCTTCTTGAAGCGTGTCACCATCTCGGAATGAACGTCATCAACGGAGCAGCCGCAGATGGAGTCGTGCGGATGGTTACGGAGAAGCTCCTTCCAGATGAAGCGGAGATAGTCGCGGTCGGCAGGCTTTCCTCCGTAAAGTGCGGCAAGCACCGACATCGGCTCAACTCCCTTTTCGAGAAGTGCTTCACAGCGGCTGTTGTACTGCTTCAGGTATATTCTGGACGAAACGGTATTTGCAAGCGTTCCCCAGCCGTCACTGTATTCACCGTCAAGCTCGCCGACGAAGATACCGAAGCGGTCACGGTACGGAAGTATTGCATCAAAGTAATCGCGGAAATTGGAATGGATAAGCTCATCGGGATAGCCGTCTGCGTTGAGCCGCTCTATGATCTGACCGATATCGGTCTGCACCGGCTGATGGTCACAGCCGTTCATCATGAGTATATGCGGAGTCACGGCACAGCCGGAGATGGAATCCACACGAGCCTTTACCGACTCGGCGGCACGCTCGGGGTCGGAGGGTATCTCGTTACCGTTATTGTACCAACGGAGGAAGACCGCACCGTTTACCTCAGAGCCGTCCGGCGAACGCCAACGTATCTCGGAGCGTGCCTTTCCGTAGTTCTCCTCACCTGTGTCGAGCCTGTCACCGTGACGCTCGGAAACGCCGCGCCCGAACGCGACACAGTCGATATCGAAGCCGCGCAGTATCTGCGGAGCC
>CAYSKU010000183.1:0-4318 GCA_964431775.1 uncultured Ruminococcus sp.
TCGTGGGATATCTTTCAATTTCAGCTGAAAGTGCGCCGATGACCGCCTGTCGCCTTAGGCGACCTCAGCCGCCCCGATGACTGCCTGTCGGCTCAGCCGACCGCCCAAGTCTGCACCAATAATATTGTCGTGGGATATCTTTCGATCTCGGCTGAAAGTGCGCCGATGTCTGCTCGGCGGCTCAGCCGCCCCGATGACAAAAATGAAGACTCTCCCTCTTGACAAAACGCCGTTTTCGCGGTAAAATAGAGTTGTAAACGGCGAGGGTGCGTAAAACGTATGTCAGCGCACCAAAATATGGGTAGCGTAGGTGAAAGTCCCGCGCACCGCCCGAAAGAGCGCGCCGCACGTATCACTAACGATCATACTGTTGAAAGGTAATGAGCATGATGGAGAAGAACGACGGACTCTTTGATCCGGAGAAGGAGATCAAGGAAGATATCGAATCCGCAGAAGAGTACGATCCGGAGATCTACACCCTGACGGACGAAGACGGAAACGAGCTTCAGTTTGCGCTGCTCGGCACTCTCGAGCATGAGGGAGAGGTCTACAAGGCACTCATCCCAGTGAACGAGGACGGTGAGGAGCAGAGCGAAGAGTACGTTATCCTGAAATGCGCGATAGATGAGGACGGAGAGGACATCCTCGAGACCATCGAGGACGACGACGAGTTCGACCGTATCGCCGACATTTTCGATGACGAGTTCTCCGACATCCTTTACGACGACGTTGACTGACTCTGACAGTCCGACGGCGCAAGGGTTCTGACGAGACCACAAAAACGAAAAGAGAGTCAAAGCTGTCTCCTGCTGTAAGCGAGATAATAGCGAGCGTAAAAACCCACGAAGAGTAAAAAGGAGCTCGGACTCCGAACGCGAGGTATGCAGACCTCCCTCCGCTTGCCGCGTGACGCATTCCGCGCCGCCGCAGTGAAAGGATGCTGGGAGCACGAACCGTTCGGGAGAGCACCGTCCTTGCGTGAGCAGGGTTTCTCTACGCTTGTTACGAAACGCCACAGCGGGAGATTTTTATCGGCGGCGTGACGCCGCAGACAGGCATCGGCGTTCGTGAAGCTTGGGTTTGAAGATATCCCACGACAATATTATTGGTGCAGAGCGGGCGGTCTGAGACCGCAGGCGGTCATCGGTGTTCGTGAAGCTGAAATTGTACGATATCCCACGAGGGTGGAGCTTGTGCAGATCTGTCTGCTGACAAGACGATCTGGTTACACGCAGATGAGGCTCCCTCCGGGAGGGAGCTGTCGCGCACGCGACTGAAGGAGAATGCGGTCGGCTGAGCCGACAGGCATGAATCGGCGGCGGTCTGAGACCGCAGACAGGCATCGGTGCACTTTCAGCTTAGATCGAAAGATATCCCACGACAATATTATTTGTGCAGAGCGGTCGGCTGAGCCGACAGGCAGTCATCGGCGCACTTTCAGCTGAAATTGAAAGATAACCCACGATGGTGGAGTGTTAAGAGTGGAGAGTTGAGTTTTTACAAAATATAGCATTCGTCACCCTCGTTTTTGTCTCTGTCCGTGTACCGTAAAGTCTGCACCATTGCACGGTTATGTGCAATTTACATAAATCTAAAGAATAAGGAAGCATAAATATGTTAGATATCGCTTTGACCGGCACGGGCGGCTCGGTGCCGCGCCTCGACCGCTTCCTCTGTAGCTGCTACATGAGGTATAACGGTGTCGGTCTGCTCATCGACTGCGGCGAGGGTACTCAGCTTGCCGTCAAAAATGCCGGCTTCTCACTCGGCAAGATCGGGTTGATACTCATCACCCACTTCCACGCCGACCACGTCAGCGGTCTCCCGGGACTTCTCCTCTCGATGGGGAACGAGGGTCACACAGAGCCGCTCACGATCGCCGGTCCACGCGGTATCGGCGAGATAGTGAAGTCGCTGACCGTCATAGCACCCGAGCTTCCGTTCCGCGTGAACACCGTTGAGCTCGGCGACTTCTCGACCCTCGAACGCTACGGCTTCGGTATCACCGCGTTCGAGGTACGTCACTCCTGCCCCTGTCTCGGCTACGACATACGTATATCACGCGGCGGCAGGTTCGACCGTGCGAAAGCCGAAGCGAACGGAGTTCCCCTGAAGCTGTGGTCTCGTCTCCAAAAGGGGGAGACTATCGACGGCTACACGCCGGACATGGTACTCGGCGAAACGCGGCGCGGTATCCACGTGACCTACGCGACCGACACACGTCCTGTCGGGATAATAGGAATGATGGCTTCCGATGCGGATCTGCTGATCTGTGAGGGGATGTTTGAGGGAGCGAAGTCCGACCGTGCGCGTGAGTCCTCACACATGACGATACCGGAGGCGGCGCGTCTTGCCGCCGAAGCCTCGTGCGCGGAGCTGTGGCTGACACATTTCAGTCCTGCGCTGACCGAGCCGGAGCAATTTGCGGGA
The DNA here is from genome assembly GCA_964431775.1 of uncultured Ruminococcus sp. GTDB lineage: Bacteria > Bacillota > Clostridia > Oscillospirales > CAG-272 > UMGS1696. Next base: position 2,431 of record CAYSKU010000183.1, read on the forward strand.
GAGGCGACCGCGATATTCCCGAACACCGTGATTGCCCGCGATGCCCTCACAAAGACGATAAGATTCGAAGACGACATCGGGGCGGCGTGACGCCGCAGGCATGAATCGGCGGTCGTGAAGCTTGGGTTTGAAAGATAACCAACGAGGGTGGAGTTTGTGCAGAGCGGTCGGCTGACGAGACGATCTTGTCAAACGTGAATGAGCCTCCCTCCGGGAGGGAGGGGGACCGCGCAAGCGGTGGAAGGAGAATAAATTTGCACAAATAATATTGTCGTGTGATATTTTCCATCCCAAACTGCACTAACGCCGACTATGCGCGCAGCCTCAGGCTGCCCGATGACCGCCCGTCGCCTCAGGCGACCCGATTTCTGTATTCTCCTTCAGTCACCGTCGTCGCCACAAAGGGCGACCGGTGACAGCTCCCTCCGGGAGGGAGCCTCAACGTGCGACCAAAGCGAACGTCAACCTACTCCGTGAGGTATTCTGCCACGTCCATGCGGTCTGCACAAGACGAAAAGCTAACAGCCTTCCTTGTGCCGGTTCCTCACAGGAACATAAAATTTCGGAAACGCCGTGCGTTTCCTTCCTTATAAAAAAACAAGCGGTCTGCATAGGACAAACGTTCTATAGACCACAAGCGGTCTGCACAGACAAAATTTCAGCCGACACCGTGCGTTTAGCACAAAACAAGCCGTCAGGCTGCCACCATGCGGTCTAAGACCGCCCGACAAAAGGAGAACATTATATGCCGATAAAGATCCCTGCCGGACTTCCTGCCGGCGAAATCCTTCAATCCGAAAATATATTCGTCATGGATGAGCTTCGCGCCAATACGCAGGACATACGCCCCCTGCGTATCGCCGTTCTCAACCTCATGCCGACTAAGATAACCACCGAAACGCAGATCATTCGCCTCCTGTCAAACACTCCCCTACAGGTCGAGCTGACACTGCTCCGCGTAGCCTCCCACACACCGGCGAACGTCAGTCCGCAGCACATGGCGACGTTCTACCGCACCTTTGACGAGGTGCGCGGAGAGAAGTTTGACGGACTGATAATCACCGGTGCGCCGGTCGAGAATCTCGAATTCGAGGATGTTGACTACTGGACGGAGCTTTGCGAGATCATGACGTGGTCGAAGACGAACGTCTATTCGACCCTGCACATTTGTTGGGCGGCACAGGCGGCACTGAACTTCCACTACGGTATCCCGAAGTATCCTCTGCAAAAGAAGATGTTCGGCATATTTTCGCACCGCACGGTCGAGCCGAATCACCCACTCGTGCGCGGCTTTGACGAGGAGTTTGCCGCACCGCATTCGCGTCACACGGAGGTACGGCGCGAGGACATACTTGCGTGTCCGAAGCTGGAGATACTTGCGGAGTCGGACGAAGCCGGAGTCTACATCATTGCATCGCGGAAGCGGCGTTTATTCTACGTGACGGGACACAGCGAATACGACAGCGGCACGCTTGCCGCCGAGTATTTCCGTGATGTAAGTCGGGGGCTTGACATAGACCTGCCGCGGCACTACTTCCCGAACGACGACCCGAGCCTTATACCGCCGAACGTATGGCGCGGTCACGCGCACCTTTTATTCTCGAACTGGCTGAACTATTTCGTCTACCAGAACACCCCCTACGACATCAACTCCATCTCCTCTACCGAGTTATGAGCAGCGGTCTGAGACCGCAGGCAGTCATCGGGTCGGCTGAGCCGACAGGCATGAATCGGCGTTCGTGCAGCTGAGTAGGGGAGATACCCACGACAATATTATTTGTGCAGAGGCGGTCTGCCGACAGGCATGAATCGGGTCGGCTGAGCTGACAGGCGGTCATCGGGTCGGCTGAGCCGACAGGCATGAATCGGCGTTCGTGCAGCTGAGTAG
>CAYSKU010000183.1:4418-4739 GCA_964431775.1 uncultured Ruminococcus sp.
GGGAGATATCCCACGACAATATCATTTGTCCCTGTGAGAGATCGGCACAAGGGAAGCTCGGTTCGTGAGTCTCCTTTGTGGATCTCCCTTTCGTCCGGTTAAGTAGGGGAGAATACCGAGGGTGGAGCTATTTTCAAGAACGTTACTACATCAAAATAAAATTTCTGTGATGCTGACAAAAAATGCGATTTCGGTATTGACAATTCGGTTGCAGTGTGATATAATACTATGGCAATGAAAAAGCGGACCATTAGCTCAGTTGGTTAGAGCAACCGGCTCATAACCGGTCGGTCCTAGGTTCGAGTCCTAGATGGTCCACCA
>CAYSKU010000184.1:0-4727 GCA_964431775.1 uncultured Ruminococcus sp.
ACGCCGAGATACTTCGGTACATTGAGGAGAACGGCAGGATCACGACCGCCGTCATACAGAGAATGTTTTCGGTCGGCTACGGAACCGCCAAGAACGACATAGACGAGCTTGCGGAGCGCGGACTCGTCCAGCGTATGCACGGAGGAGCGATAAAGCTGAAGCAGGTCGGAGATACGCCACGCGGTCTTCACGACCTTTCGTCAAAGGAACGCTGTGCCACGACCAACGAAGACTACCTTGCAATAGCCCAAAAAGCCATAGAGCTCCTCTGCGCGAACGATGTCATCTACCTTACGTCCGCAAGCCTCGGCTATATCATAGCACGTGAGCTTCCGCAGGAGCTTGCGCTGACGGTCGTGACCAATTCGACCTCGATAGCGGAGGAGCTTCGCGGAAGATCGGGAGCTCGAGTTCTCTTGACAGGCGGTGAGATGGAGGATAACGGAAACTTTTACGACAGCTTCGCACTCGAGATGCTGCGCCGTATCAGATTTGATAAATGCTTCATCACGTCAGCCGCCTGTACCGCCGCATTCGGTCTTTCCGTACAAACGGCAAGGAGCCTTGAGCTGACGAGGCTCGTCATAGAGAACTCACGTATGGTGATCGGTATGTATCCCTCGTCGAAGCTCGGCAGAGACTCGATAATGCAGATATGTCCGGCGAAGACCATGAACGTTCTCGTGACCGATACGAACGCCTCCGACAGCGAATGCTCCGCACTTGAGGAGCTTGGAGTAGAGTGTATCTTCGCGACTGCTCCGAAGAGCGCAGATCGAGCGGAGGAGCCGGTAAACGTCCCACCCACAACGTGATACGAACAGTAAAAGCTCCGCTGTGCGGCAAGTGCCGCATAGCGGAGCTTCTATCATACCTTAGGTGATGTCTGCTATAGCTTATTCAAGCTCGAGAAGTCCCTCGATGAACTTGCCGAGAACCTTGTTGCCGGCTTTTTCGAGCTTCTGGAGAGTGGAGGCAACGGTATTGGGATCCTTCATACCGTAGATGGCACTGTTGATACCGCCCCAGTCATAGATGTTACCGAGGTCGTAGTTACGTGTGGAGAGGATCAGGTCGAGCATAGGCTCGGATTCCGCGTCACGAGTGGACTTACCGATAAGGGTCTTGTCATAGTACGCCGGGGTCAGAGTGTAAACGCTGAGATGAGCCATAGCCTCGGTGATGTCGCCGACCTTCGCGGGATCGCCGACGGTAACGGGGATAGAGTAAGCGGTACAGTTGCTTGAGCTGTAGGAGGAATAATACTGCTCCTGCTCCTCCTTGTACTTCGGAGCGGGGATGATACCGAAATCGGTGTCGCTGTCACGGTACAGAGTGATGTTTCTCATACCTGCATAGTAGAACAGAGCGCGACCGATAGCGAACTGATTTTCACGAGTGTTGTCTGTCAGACCGCCACCGCCGGTAACGGTAGAGTTAGTACCCATGTTAGTGAACGTACCCCACTGGGTCTCAACGGACTTCTGGAGAGCGGAGATCTGCTCCTCACCGGAATACGTGAAGATCGGGAGGTCGTCGGCATCCTTGCTTATTACACGGAAACCGAAGCAGTTCCAGTTTGCGGCAGTGTTGTAGGTCTCGGTTATGTAGCCGTAGCTGTCAGCCATCGTCCACTTTCCGTCACCGTCAAGGTCGATGGTGACCGCCTGAGCCATCTCGTTGTGCTTGTCGATGGTCCACTTGCCGGAGTCAACGAGGTCGTAGGGGCTTTCGAGACCGTAATCGGCTACCATGGTCTTGTTGAACAGATAGCACCATGTACCGTAGTTATCCATGACGGAGATATCGCCGGTCATGAAGAAGGACTTACCCATGATCGAGAGATCGTCGTAGATCTGATGATCCCACCATTCGTTCTCGAACTTGAGTGTCTCGATACTGCGAAGGTCGAGGATGTACTTCTGAGAGATCAGAGGAGCTATGCTCGAAAGACCATCGGTGAATACATCGTAGTCATCCGAACCCGACATGATGGAGGTCTTTACGGTGGACGTTACCGCGCCGTGCGTGTACGCACGCTCTGCGATCTTGATGTTCAGCGTCTCCTCGAGAGTTGAGTTACGCTCGTATACCGCGTCATTGATGACTTCACCGGTAAGCTCTGCGGCGTAAACGTCGAAGGTCTGCCAGTCGGCGTAGGTACCCGGGTCACCACGGTCTGCGACACGGTACTCGTATCCGCCGTAATTACGGTCTGCGTAAAGTGCGGCAGCCGTTTCGAGGGTGAATTCCTCTTCCTCTTCTTCCTCCACTACATTCTCGGTGGACGATACCTCGGAGGTTACGTCAGACGTCGGTTCGTCGGAGTTCTCGCTACCGTCGGAGCATCCCGCAAAGGAGGAGATGAGCATGGACGAAAGCAGGAGTGCGACAAGAATCTTCTTTTTCATAAAGTAAGCCTTTCGTATAGAACAGTTAAAATGAGACGAACTGTTCGGAAATATATGTATACCTTGGTTGCCACACCAAAAAAGCACTCAAAAGTCATATCTAAAGCCGCGATCCCGCGGCTTTTCTTACTTTTTAATAACGGAAACCAAGGTATACATTCGTTACTTTAAATTATACTCCCATATGAGATTTTGTCAAGCATTAGTATGAGATATGAACGTAAAATTCACAAACCGACTATTTTTGTATATCTATCCCTTCGTTTTTTCCCTGAATATCGCCGCAGAGGCGAGACCGCAGACCATAGCGGCGGTTATGCCGCCCGATGAGGCGGTGAGACCTCCGGTCAATACACCTATGATACCGTCACGTGCGACAGCCTCACGTACACCGCGAGCTATAGTGTTTCCAAAGCCCGTCAGAGGCACGGTCGCACCGGCACCGGCAAATTCGATCAGCGGCTGATACAGACCGAGCGCACCGAGCAGGACACCTGCCACAACGTAGCCGACAAGGATACGTGCGGGAGTAAGACCGGTACGGTCGATCAGTATCTGCGCGACCACACAGAGAAGTCCCCCGACTGTGAATGCCCGAACATATTCAAGAAGCACCTGCATCACCGCATTCCTCCGTTTTACATTTGCTTTTTTCGATATCCTTTTTCGCGATACCGCGCAGACGTACCAAATGCGCGATACCGGGGATGCTTTGCCCCTGATTCAGAGACATCGGGTTCATTAGCGCGCCCGTACCTATGAACAGTATATCCGAAAGCTTGCCCGAGCGGATATTTTCGAGAAGATCGGCAGCCAGAACTACCGCACTGCACCCACAGCCCGAGCCGCCTGCGTGAGTATCCGACTCAGTCTCCGAAAATATCATACAGCCGCAGTCGGTGTGATATCTCGACACGTCCGTACCGTGAGCCGAGAGAAGATCGCGAAATATCGCCGAACCCTCACGTCCGAGATCTCCGGTGACGATCAGGTCAAGGTCGGAAGGGGACATACCGTGACCCGAGAGATAACGCTCCACGGTGTCAACTGCCGCAGGAGCCATAGCCGCACCCATGTTGTTCGCATCCGTGATACCGCGATCGACTATACATCCCGGCATCACCTCGACTATAGTCGGCACGAACGGCGCATCGACACGAAGCGCATCCTCGGTAAGAGAGGACATAACGAATGCACCCGAGCCGGTGACCGTCCATTGTGCCGTGGGAGTCCGCTGACCGCCGTATTCGAGCGGAAAACGGAACTGACGTTCGGCAGAGCAGTAGTGCGAGGAGGTGACGGAGACCGCACGCTTGAAGTCCGCACCCTGCCCGAGAAATACCGCCGACATGAGAAGTCCCTCGGCACAGGTCGAGCAGGCACCGAACAGTCCGAGAAACGGTATACGGTACGATAGAAGTCCGTAGCTTGACGAGGTGCATTGATCGATGAGATCTCCTGCGAACAGAGCATCGATATCCTCAACGCGAGTCCCCGCCTTACGCATGGCGATACCGACCGCGAGACGCTGCATCTCCGACTCTGCCTTTTCCCAGGTCTCCTTGCCGAAACGGTCGTCACCCGATAGGTCGAAGTATCCGCCGAGCGGGCCGCGCCGTTCCTTTTGACCTGTCACCGAGCCGGAGGACAGGATATATACGGGACACTGCGGTCTGTATGGTTTGCTGTTCATAATTATATTTCTCCGAATTCCTTTGATCTGTGGAGAGCTGACATAATCTATTTTGTACCGTACCGACTTATATATACCTGTTTCTTTTTACCATCGATGTACTGCTTGTGGAAACATCATCGTGACTATGCACAATTTTTATTATATCATATTGTGCATGAAATACAAATACAGTGCCTGCGTCGAGATACAAAGGGGTGCAATAGGGAGAACCTTTTTGCGACCTATTGACTTTCGTTAAAAAACGAGTATAATAAGCACGGTCAAAGGATCGGAGGAGAGAATATTGACAGCAGGGAATAAATACAGCTATCGAGTCAGACTTAAAACGGCGGCAGACATACTGAATTTTGTGAAGACAGCCGTTCGGTGTCCGTATGACGTAGAGGTCGTGAACGGTCGTCACCGCCTGAACGCAAAGAGCATTATGGGGGTCCTTCTTGCAAAGACCTCGTGGGAGGAGATGTACGTTACCTCGGACTGCGACTGCTATTTCGATTTCGAAAATTATATAGCTTGACTAGGCGTTGTTTGAAAAAGAAGGAGATATGTACAGGAGCGAGATATTTTTGTGATAGACGAAGAATTTTTCCGCAGGAATACTTCGTATTTCAAGGGAAAAT
>CAYSKU010000185.1:0-3079 GCA_964431775.1 uncultured Ruminococcus sp.
TGGGAGTCTTCCGCAGCTTCAGACCGAATGCCATGTTGTCGAACACGGACATATGCGGATACAGAGCGTAGTTCTGGAACACCATCGCGATGTCACGATCCTTCGGTGCAACGTCGTTTACGAGCTTGTCGCCGATGAAAAGTTCGCCCTCGGAGATCTCTTCGAGACCTGCGATCATACGAAGGGTAGTCGTCTTACCGCAGCCGGAAGGTCCTACGAGGATAAGGAACTCCTTATCCTTGATCTCAAGGCAGAAGTCGGATACGGCGGTAACGCCGCCGGGATATTTCTTATAGATGTGCTTGAGGGATAAGCTTGCCATTAATTGATCCTCCTTGGAGATTATCCAATATGATTCAAACAGTTGCCCTCTTAGTCTATACAACTGTCCGTATACTATTTACCGATGTATATTGTAACAGATTCAGACGATTTTTAAAAGAGCCGTTTTACCGAAATTTGATTTGTTACTTTGTACATTCTGTACATTTTTTCGCCTGTTTTCACCCTGTACGGGCAGGTCTCACCCGACTGCTTTTCTAATTTTATTAGAATCCTCGTCACACCTCGCGCTCCTCGCGCATGGTGAGGGAGATACGTCCGCGCCGCACGTCCACCGAAAGCACACGTACAGTCACGACATCACCGACCGAAACGACCTCCGAGGGATGCCGCACGAAGCGATCCGACAGCTCACTTATATGTACGAGACCGTCCTGATGCACCCCTATGTCAACGAACGCCCCGAAATCGATGACGTTCCTGACAGTTCCGGTCATCGTCATGCCGACCTCCAGCTCCTCTATCGAAAGGACACGCTCACGAAGTATGGGCTTTGGCAGACTGTCGCGTATGTCGCGCCCCGGCTTTTCAAGCTCCGTCACGATGTCGAGCAGGGTCGGCACACCGCACCCAAGCTCCGCCGCAAGCTTAGCTGCACCGTACCGAGTCACCTCGTCACGAAGCGAGAGTCCGCCGCGTACCTCCTCCTTCGTGTGACCGAACCGCTCCAAAAGCCCGATAGCCGCCGTATACGACTCCGGATGCACGCCGGTGCTGTCAAGTACCTCGTCTCCGTCCGGAATACGTAAAAAGCCGGCAGACTGCAAGAACGCCTTCTCACCGAAGCGCGAGACCTTCAAAAGCTCACGTCTGCTGCGAAATTCTCCGTTCTCCTCACGGTACTTTACGATGTTCTTCGCCATCGTGCGGTTTATACCGGCTATGTACGAGAGGAGCGAGTATGACGCGGTGTTCACGTCAACTCCGACCGAGTTTACCGCAGCCTCGACCACACCGGATAACGCTTCGTCAAGACGCGCCTGCTTCATGTCGTGCTGATATTGCCCGACACCTATCGACTTCGGATCGATCTTCACGAGCTCCGCGAGAGGATCCTGTAAACGTCTTGCAATGGAGACCGCACTGCGCTCCGTTACGTCAAAGTCGGGGAATTCCTCCGCGCCAAGCTCCGAGGCGGAATATACAGATGCTCCGGCTTCCGACACGACAGCGTACTTCGTCCCACCGCCAAGCTCCGACAGAAGCTCGGATACGAACCTCTCCGATTCACCCGATGCCGTGCCGTTTCCGATAGCCACAACGTCAACGCCGTGCGTTCTTATAAGACGTGTCATGACCCTCTTCGCCTCCGCTGTACGCTCGTGCGGCTTTGTCGGATATATGACCGCCGTCTCGACTACAGAGCCCGTCTTCGTTACGACCGCCAGCTTGCAGCCGGTACGATAGCCCGGGTCGAAGCCGAGAACGGTCTTTCCCTTGAGCGGCGGCTGTAGAAGGAGCTTCTTCAGGTTCATCGAGAACAGCGCGATAGCACTCTCCCCTGCCCTCTCGGTAAGGCTTCCCCTTAGCTCACGCTCTATGGAGGGCGCGATCAGTCGGTCGTAGCTGTCGTTCAGCGCGAGGACGAGGTGTTCGGATGCCGGACTTTTCACCTCCGTTACGATCCGCGAGACGAGATAGTCCGTTATAAGCTCACGCTTTACGTTGATCGATACCGATAACGCCTTCTCACGCTCACCTCGGTCGAGGGCGAGTACCCTGTGTGAGGGTATCTTCGAGACCGGCTCGGAATACTCAAAATACCGCTCGTATACGTCGGAGGCGTTCTCGAGCTTTTTCGAAACGATGCTCCCGTTTTGCTCGGTCAGAAAGCGTATCGCACGGCGATACATCATGTTATCGGATATCTCCTCCGCGATCATGTCACGCGCACCCGATAACGCCTCCTCGGAGGAGGCTATACCGTTTTCTTCATTAATATATGCTTCTGCCGCCTCCTCGAGCGAGGGACGGTAGAAGGGTCTCTGCTCCGCTATCAGACGTGCCAACGGCTCAAGTCCGCGTTCCCTTGCAACGGAGGCACGTGTACGCCTTTTCGGTCGGAACGGACGATATATGTCCTCGACCTCCGTCACCGTCTCGGCAGCAGCTATGGATGAACGAACCGAGTCGTCGAGCCTTCCCTGTGCCTCAATGAGAGCGCGTACCTCGTCCTTTCGCTTTTCGAGATTTCTCAGTGAGGTGAGACGGTCGCAAAGGGTGCGAAGCACCGCATCATCCATCCCTCCCGTTACCTCCTTGCGGTACCGCGCCACAAAGGGAACGGTGTTCCCCTCGTCAAGAAGCGCGACTGCCGCACCGAGTCGGTCGAGCGGAAGCTTTAATTCCTCCGAAAGACGTTCAAGAATATCCATAAAAACTCCTGTAATAAAAACGTAGTAAAAACAGACCGTCCGTAGCCCAAGTCGGCACAAAATAATATTGTCGTGGGTTTGCTCCCCTATTCAGCCTCAGAAGTGCCGATGTCTGCGTCCCGCCTCAGGCGGCTCGTGGGATCGCTCCCCTATTCAGCTTCGGAAGTGCCGATTCACGCCTGTCGGCTCAGCCGACTCGTGGGATCGCTCCCCTATTCAGCTTCGGAAGTGCCGATTCATGCCTGCCGGCTCAGCCGGCTCGTGGGATCGCTCCCCTATTCAGCTTCAGAAGTGCCGATGTCTGCGCCCCGCCTCAGGCGGCTCGTGGGATCGCTCCCCTATTCAGCTTCGGAAGTGCCGAT
>CAYSKU010000185.1:3179-4723 GCA_964431775.1 uncultured Ruminococcus sp.
CCCGCCTCAGGCGGCTCGTGGGATCGCTCCCCTATTCAGCTTCGGAAGTGCCGATGTCTGCGCCTCGCCTCAGGCGGCTCGTGGGATCGCTCCCCTATTCAGCTTCGGAAGTGCCGATTCACGCCTGTCGGCTCAGCCGGCTCGTGGGTTTGCTCCCCTATTCAGCTTCAGAAGTGCCGATGTCTGCGCCCCGCCTCAGGCGGGTCAGGCGGCTCGTGGGATCGCTCCCCTATTCAGCCTCAGAAGTGCCGATGTCTGCGCCCCGCCTCAGACGGGTCAGGCGACTGACCTCGTCGGGGGTAAGCTCACGCCATTCACCGCGAGCGAGACGACGGTCGAGTACGACACCGGCAAAGGTCAGACGTTCGAGATAGGTTATCTCACTCCCGACCGCGTGGAACATCCGCTTTATCTGGTGATACTTTCCCTCCGTCACGGTTATACGTCCGCTCGTCGCATCGTCAAGCTGAACTATGCACGGCTTTGACGTAAAGTCCGATAGCTCTATGCCGGTCTCGAGCCGCCGCTTCATCTCGGACGTGAGCGGCAGACACTTGAAGCCGTAGGTCTTCTCACAGTGGTGCTTCGGCGATAAAAGCTCGTGCGCCGTCGCACCGTCGTTCGTTATCAGCAGAAGACCGACCGTGTCAATGTCGAGACGTCCGCACGGAAACATTCCGAGCCGCGAGAACTCCGGCGGCAGCAGCTTCATCACCGACCGCTCGTCATCGTCCGTCGTGCTGATAGTACCCGACGGCTTGTTCAGCATGATGTATCTGTACCTCGACCAGCGCACTGCCTGCCCGTCCGCCGTGACCGATACCGCACACTCGTCTACCTTTGCCGACGGATCACGTATCACAACACCGTCAACGGCTATCCTGCCGCCGCGAACGGCTCGTCCGGCTTCACTGCGCGAGAACATCCCACTCTCCGCAAGATATTTGTCAAGTCTCATCATATAGTCCGACCGCCTTTGCTTCTCCGAGTCCCGAATACGCCGTCACAGACAATGCTCCAGCAGAAGCAGCCATACCGCCGCCACAATACCGAACAAGGGTACGGCTGTGATAAAGCCTATCCCGAGTCCCCGAAGGAATTTCATAAAAAAATAGTACGCACGCATATCGACCTCTCCCTTTTGTATCAGACTGTCGATATGTTCGACTATAGGATACCACATTTATTCGCTTTTTGCAAGTATCACGCCGTGAGGAGGATAGCATTCACTTTCAGAAAATGAAAACACAGGGCTGTTATTTGGGATGACTACAAGCCCCACCCTCGTGTGATGTCGTGCGCTACAAGCTTCACGTATGTCGATGTATGCTTGGCGGCACGACTTTTTTTATTTTTCAAAAAAATTCAAAAAAGGGGTTGACAAACGCTTGCGGCAGTGATATAATATACACCGTCAGCGAGAGACACCGACGAACACCGCAGAGTGGAGCGTTGGTATCGCAGACGGGATACAGCGGTATTGTGTAACGGTAGCACAGCAGACTCTGACTCTGTATGTTGGGGTTCGAATCCCTATACCGCTG
>CAYSKU010000186.1:0-4631 GCA_964431775.1 uncultured Ruminococcus sp.
TTACCGTACTGACCTGCCATCTTCTTGTTCTTGTAGATCTTCGACGGAGTGGAGTTCGCGCCGAGAGAACCGCCCTGACGATGGATAGGACCGCCGCCGTGAGTCATTCTCTTGATCTTGAAGTTCCATCTCTTTACAACGCCGGAGTAACCGTGACCCTTTGTGAGTCCTGTAATATCGAACTTGTCGCCGGAGGCGAAGGTATCGGCTGCGATCACATCGCCGACATTGAGAGAGGAGATGTCCTCAAGACGGAATTCCTTGAGATGACGCTTAACGGATACGCCGGCTTTCTTGAAGTGACCGGCTGCGGGCTTATTAACGAGCTTTTCGCGGATGTCACCGAATGCGAGCTGAACTGCATCGTAGCCGTCGGTCTCCGCGGTCTTCTTCTGAGTGATCGGGCAGGGACCGGCCTCGATCACCGTTACCGGAACGACAGTACCGTCTTCAAGGAAGATCTGTGTCATTCCGAGCTTCTTTCCGATGATGCCTTTTTTCATCGAAATTCCTCCAAAATTAATGATAGGTTATTGGTTGACGAGCTTTTTCGGATATATCCGTCGGGAGCCGCCCGATGCCGTCAACATGACCCGACCGCCATCAAGCTCACGGGATCGTACCGGAGAGTACTCATCGTGTTCGCTCTGAACGGGATTCGGTTTGCGGCTGTTCGTGAGTCCTCGGTCTATCGACCGCCGAACTCGGTATAGATCGGATATCTCAGATCTTAACGTCGATATCGACGCCTGCGGGAAGCTCAACGCTCATGAGAGCCTCGACTACCTTCTGGGAAGGATTGTGGATCTCGATGAGTCTCTTGTGAGTTCTCTGCTCGAACTGTTCGCGGCTATCCTTGTACTTGTGTACAGCGCGAAGTATCGTGATGATCTCCTTTTCGGTCGGGAGCGGAATAGGTCCGGAGACCTCTGCACCGTTTCTCTTGGCGATATCCACGATCTTTGCAGCAGCCTGGTCTGCAAGGGTATGCTCGTAGCTTCTGAGCTTTACTCTGATCTTTGCCTGATTTGCCATTTTTCTGCCTCCTTATGAGCCTTTGTTCATTTGTGTGAGGCGATAAACACGCCTCCGGGTGTGTCTTTTGTTTCCTGAAAATCGCCGGATCCAAACCGTTTCGCGTGAGTAACTTCGGCGTAGGGTTCAAAGCCGGGGAATGCAGCCTGTAAAGACATCTCGAAGCGCGTTCTGTTTCGCCCGATCTACTCGGACATACTCCACGGAAATTCCCCACGACATCCGGCAATATGACGTCATGGCAACCTCCCGCTTCATCGCACATCAAGTGGTCATATTTTAGCATATATTTTCTCGAAAATCAAGGTATTTCGAGAGGATTTCGTTCGTTCGTGTGTAGAAAAAATCCGCGAATACGTGCACGAGTTTATGCAATATCACTATAGCCGTTTTGTCCTGTGCAGACCGCACGTTTTTTTGTCCACAGACTTTTTATTTTGCGTAAAACGCACGTTTTTTATATGTTGGAAACGCAAGCGTTTCCTTCCGATCTTATGCCACTACGTGCGTGCAGCACAGACCGAGCCGTCAGCAGACCAAGTCTGCACAAATAACATTGTCGTGGGATATCTTCCGACCTAAACTGCACGACCGCCGATGTCCGCCTGTCGGCTCAGCCGACTCTGCACAAGCTCCACCCTCGTGGGATATCTTCCGACCTCAACTTCACGAACGCCGATTCATGCCCGTCGGCTCAGCCGACTCTGCACAAGCTCCACCCTCGTGGGATATCTTCCAACCTCAACTTCACGAACGCCGATTCATGCCTGTCGGCTCAGCCGACCCGATTCATGCCTGCGGCGTCACGCCGCACGACAATATTGTTTGTCGATAGAGCGACTTTTAACGTATTGGCTCTTGTCAAGAAGAGGTTTTTGTGGTATTATATAAGGTATGAAAATATCCGATCGGTGCTTAGCATCCGAAAACAAGAGGCAAACACAAAATGCAACAAGAACAACAACAACAGACCCCCGACACCGGCATACCGTTCGCACAGCACCTGTCGCGACTCAGTCCGCTCCTGCTCCTGCTCGGTCTCGTGACGGCTATCTCACTTTCCTCCGGTCTCGTCTTCGACTTCGACTACGATATCGGTCACTTCAGCTTCGGCTCTGCTTCATTTTATCTTATGACGGCGGCGATCGTAGCTTCAGTCGCCTGCTCGACAGTCCTCGGTCTGCGCTCCGCAGGACGCTTTACACTTACCGCGATCCCGACCTACGAGCCTCTCTCGACCTTCTCGGCGTACTTCACCGCCCTCATGGCTGTCATAACCTCAGCCGCCTACCTCTACGACAGGCTCGTCATGCACCTTCCCTCGAACGGTCCTCTCGAGCTGCTGTCGGCAGTCCTCTTTCCGACCGTCTCCGTTTCGATGATACTCGGCGCACATGATAAAACGGCTCATTCGACCGTCCGCGTGTTCTTCTCCCTCCTTGCACCTGTCGCCGTGACGGTCAATATGTTCGCCTGCTACTTCGACTTCTCTCTGCCGCTGAACAGCCCCGTCCGCGACCTCGTCATAGTCGCACAGTCGGGTGTCTTAGTGTTCCTCCTCTCCGAGGCTCGTCTCGCTATCTCACCCGACAAACGTGCCACCGCGCCGTTCTTCATCTTCACCTCGGCGTTCGCAAACTCTGCCGTTCTCGGCATCTCCTTCGGTCTCTGCGTGTTCGGCTTCGTATCCCCCCACGCAGTCGAGATGGATATCTCCGTCTACCGCTTCGCCGCCTACTTCGGTGTCGCACTCCTCGCACTCTCACGTCTTCGTTCGCTCGACCGCTTCGCCGGAGACTATGTCGCACCTCCCGAGCCGGAGGAGGATAAAAATAAAAAGAACAAAACGGACAAGCAGCAGCCGGGCAGCCAAGCGGAAGACACGACAAAATAGTCGATATACAAAAGCATACAGGTCAGGGCAACAGCACTTACCTTAGGAAAAGGAGAACGCTGACCCCCAAAAACCTTAACTCTAATAAAGGAGTATCGATCATTATGAATAACGAGATCAAGCTAACACTCGACCCTAACGCAGGTGCAGCCGCAGCCGCACCCGCTCCCACACCGACAGCACCTCAGCCGCAGGTCGCTCCCACCGCACAGGAGACCGCGACCGCAACGGAGGCGTATGACGAATCGATGTTCTCCGATGCGGAGCGTCGCGCCATAGACGAATTTTCAAAGCAGATAGACCTCACCAACTCCGGTCTCATCCTCGGCTACGGCTCTGCCGCACAGAAGAAGATATCCGATTTCAGTGACACCGCTCTCGGAAGTGTCCGCAACAAGGACTTCGGTGAGACCGGCACGATGATCACGAGCCTCATAGGTAATCTCCGCTTCATGAACGAGGACGCGGAGGACAACGGCGGCTTCCTCGGTATGTTCAAAAGCACGAAGCGCAAGATAGAGAATCTGAAAACAAAGTACGATAAGTGCGAGGACAGCGTGAACGAGATCGTCGGCATACTCGAGCAGCACCAGATCACCCTCTTAAAGGATGTCGCAATGTTCGATAACCTCTACGAGATGAACCTCACCTACTTCAAGGAGCTGACGATGTATATAATCGCCGGTAAGAAGCGTCTCGCGGAGGAACGTGCAACGACTCTTGTCGAGCTCAAGGAAAAGGCAAACCGCACCGGTCTTCCCGAGGATGCACAGGCGGCAAACGACTTTGAGGAGCAGTGCGTCCGCTTCGAGCGTAAGCTCCACGACCTCGAGCTTACCCGTATGATCTCCATACAGATGTCACCTCAGATACGTCTCGTGCAGAACAACGACACCATGATGACCGAAAAGATACAGACCGTCATCATGAACACCATCCCCCTCTGGAAAAGTCAGATGGTCATAGCTCTCGGTATCGAGCATTCGAGACAGGCTATGGAAGCCGGACGTATGGTCACGGACATGACGAACGAGCTTCTCAAAAAGAACGCGGAGGCTCTCCGTCAGGCGACTGTCGATATCACACGCGAAGCCGAGCGCGGCATAGTCGATATCGAGACCCTCACCCACACGAACGAGCAGCTGATACAGACCCTCGATGAGGTTCAGCAGATACAAAAGGAAGGTCGCGACCGTCGCGTTGCGGCTGAAGCGGAGCTTGGACGCATCGAAAGCGAGCTGAAGACCAAGCTTATCAACATGGGTTCATAAATTTAATCTAAAGCAGGTCGATCATGAAAAATTACAGGAAATTAATCTCAATTTGCGCCGTACTTCTCGTGCTGGTGACCATACTTCCGCAAACGATCTACGCGGCAGGCTTCCCGAAGCACGAAAACTACGTCGCCGACGATGCCGGTATACTGAGTGAGGATACCATAAACCTCATAAAGGATACGAACAAGACCCTCTCGGCAGATGTACAGCTGACTATCGCCGTCTGCACCGTCGCAACGACGGGGGACGAGGATATCGCGGACTACGCAAGAAAGCTGTTCACCGAATGGAAGCTCGGCGAGGGCGTTCTCATCCTCATCGCAAAGGACGACAACAACTATTACTTCGTCCCGAGCACCGGTATCGAGGATATCCTATCGAACGAGGAGCTGGTCGCGATACGTGACGAGTACTTCGAGGGGGAT
>CAYSKU010000187.1:0-4604 GCA_964431775.1 uncultured Ruminococcus sp.
CTGTCGCGGTCGCCAATTGTGGCGACGACGGCGACTGAAGGAGAATGCGTTACAATAGATCTGCACATATAATATTGTCGTGGGTCATCTCTCAGCCCAAACTTCACGAACGCCGATTCATGCCCGTCGGCTCAGCCGACCCGATTCATGCACCAATAATATTGTCGTGGGATCTCTTCCAACCTAAACTTCACGAACACCGATGACTGCACCAATAATATTGTCGTGGGATCTCTTCCAGCCCAAACTTCACGAACGCCGATTCATGCCCGCCGTCTCAGGCGGCTAAAATTTTTGAGGATTTACGGATACGTGTAGATAATTCCGTTAAAATATGCTATAATAAATCGATGCTACTATACTACTGTGTTATTGTACCACCGTAAAGCCGTACCGTAATACCACAGTACCCACATACTAAGCGTGACCGATGCCTCGGAGGTGATATCGTGAAGCTTTTCTCCGTTATGATAAAACGTGACGACCTGCCGGCTATGACCCTGCCGCTCGTCCTGCTCTTTACCGCCGCGACTCTACTTTTCACTGCCGTAGCCGCCGCCCTCTCCTCCGACGCCCTCGGTGTCGTGGCTTCACTTCCCTTCCTCGCGCTGTCCGCTTGCCTATACTCAATGATAATCCTACTATGGAGACGTGTCGCGTCCCTCGCCGTCACCCCCATCATGTTCGCGATGCTCCTCCTGCTCGGTCATCCCCTCTTCACCGCAACGACCGTCACCCTCTCGCTCCTCTTTACCTCCTACCTCTTCGCAGTCTCCCTTATCGCAGGTGAATCGCGCTTCCAACGCCTTACCTCCCTCTCGATCGCCGTTGCGGTCTGTATGACCCTCTTCCTCGTAGCCTACGCAGGTCTTAACTTCGGCTCCTACGACGCCTTTCGCGAAATGTGCATGACTCGCCTCTCCGAATTCATCGGACGCGCCTACGACCTGCCCCCGAACACCACCTACGTCCGCTCGGTCGCACGCAGCCTTCTCGTGAACGCTCCGGCTTACCTGACCGTCACCTCTATAGCGGTCAGCTGGTTCACGGAGCTTCTTGCAAAAAGTATGTTCAGCCTCCTCGGCTGTCGCGACCTGTTCATTCGTATAACTCACCGCATAACGCTCCCCCTTCCCTACGCCGTCATCTATATCACCTCGTTCGCACTCACCGTTATGACCCTCCCCGAGCAGTCGCCGCTCACCTATACCATCCTCACCGCGATCGACATATCGATGATGCTCCCCTGCGCCGCCGTCGGCTGCTCCTCCTTGGTCAGAAGACTTCGCGCAAGGATATACTACGCAAATCGAAAGCGCACGCTCTCGAACGTGGCTCTCGTTATGGCGTTCGCCCTACTCGGCGTGACGAACGCCGTCATGCTGCTCTCCGTCCTCGGCGTATACTTCGTTATAGCCGACCTCCTGCATCGGCACAACAGGCGGCAGAAAAACGAACGCCGCGAATGGGAATGACAAGGTCTGATATTTTATAGCTTTTACAGCACATTCGTACCACTTTATTTTGTAAAGCAAAGGAAGCATATACAGAGATGCCAAAAAACACACAGCAGAAGAACGATCTGCGTGAGATACGCAAGGAGACCGCGATAGCGTTAGCCGGAAGCGGTCTGTTCGGCACGCTCCTTTTTGCCGTAGGGGCAGGTCTCATGAACGGCGCGGAGAAGACGAAGCTCGTCATTCTCGCGCTGATATGTATCGCGATACAGCTCGGGATATCGGCAGGTGCGTACTATATATTCGAGAAGCGGACGAAGAGCGGCTCACTGAACGAGGCACTTGCGCCTGTCATGGGTCGAATAATGTTCGATGCCGTCGTGAAGATGTCAACGCCGGTCTTTCTGTGCGACTCGTCGGAGCGCATAATCTGGTACAACAACAGCACGGAGGAGCTGCACTCCTCACGAAACAAGCTCTACGGAGAGTCTGTATCGGAGCTGTTCGGCGTAACGCTGTCCGAGATACGGGCGAACCGCAGTGACGAGGGCGCACGTCTCACGTGTGACGGTCGCTCGTTCCGCGCAAAGTTCAACCACATAAAGACAGACGATGACGACTACGCGCTCGTCGTCACCACCGAGACGACCGAGCTTGACGAGCTGGTCAAGCGTATGGCAGGTGACGAGCCGGTCGTTGCGTACATTCTGATCGACAACCTCGGTGAGATGATGCAGTACGACAGTGAGCATTACCGTCCCGCCGCCTCACGCATAGACGAGATACTTCGCGACTGGGCAGACGAATACGGCGGCATACTCAAGGAATACGAGCGTGACAAGTACATCTTCATGACGGAGGCGCGAGTTCTCGACGAGCTGATCATGCAGAAGTTCGACATACTCGACCGAGTCCGTGCCGTTCGAGTCGGCGAGACGAATCTGCCGCTCACGCTCTCGATGGGCGTTTCGAACATACACGGCTCATACGAGGAAAAGGAACGTGCCGCACACGCGGCTCTCGACATGGCGTTACAGCGCGGCGGCGACCAGGCGGTCGTCAAGGGTGACGGAAGCATAGACTTTTACGGCGGCGTGACGAAGAGCGTTCAGAAGAGGACGAACGTTCGCTCCCGAGTCATCTCGAACGAGCTTATGGCGGCGATGAAGAAGGCGTCGAACGTCATGATAATGGGTCATCGTGCCGCAGACTTTGACGCATTCGGAGCGTGTGTGGGTCTGGCGCAGATCGCGATGTTCTGTGAGACCCGAGTGAACATAGTTATAAACATGGCAGACCGAAATCTGATCGGCTGTCGAAGTCTTTTAGAGGGTTCGCCGGAGTACCGTGGGGTCTTTGTTGACACGCAGTCGGCGATGGAGCTTCTCGAAACGGGGACGCTCGTGATAGTCGCGGACGTAAACACGCTGGGGCGTTCCGAGCTTCCGGCACTTGCCGAGAGGACGGAGCTTCTTGCGATAATCGACCATCACCGAAAGACCGCGGAGTTTGCACGTGTCCCCGACGTTGACTACATCGAGCCGTCCGCGTCCTCCACGTGTGAGATAGTAGCGGAGATGCTCGAGCAGGTACTGCCGAACGATGAGCTCAGCTCTGTCGTAGCGACGCTGATGCTTGCCGGTATAACCCTTGACACGAAGCACTTTGCGAAGGATGTAGGTACGCGGACGTTCTCTGCGGCGATGTACCTGCGCGACCGAGGTGCAGACCCGGGGATAGTGCAGGAGCTGTTCCGCGAGAACTACAGCGACTACATTCGCGAGGTACGCTTCCGCTCGAACGTTGAGATATATCATGAAAAAATAGCGATAACTGTAGTTGAGGATGAGGACTGCACGGCTGCCGACCGAATAATCGCGGCGAAGGCTGCGGACAATCTGCTCATGGTGAACGGTATCGAGGCATCGTTTGCGGCTGTTCGCATAGACGACACGCTGCACCTGTCCGCTCGTTCGTCGGGCGGCATCAACGTACAGCTGATAATGGAGGAGCTGGGCGGCGGCGGTCATTTTGAGGCTGCTGCGGCGCAGCTGCGCGACCGTTCGAGCGCGGATATGCTCGTCGCCCTCAAGCAAGCCATCGACCATCACGTCGGCTGAGCCGCCTGAGGCGGCGAACAGTCATCGGCGTACTTTCAGTTTAAATTGCACGACATCCCACGACAATATTATTGGGTGCAAAGTCGGCTGAGCCGACAGGCATAGTCGGCGTTCGTGAGGCTGAAATTGCTCGACATCCCACGACAATATTATTGGGTGCAGAGTTGGCTGAGCCGACAGGCGGTCATCGGCGTTCGTGAAGCCGAAATTGCACGACATCCCACGACAATATTATTTGGTGCAGAGTTGGCTGAGCCGACACATAATGCTCGTCACGGCGTATTGCCGTTGACATAAATAAAAGGATCCTGTGGAAAACTACGGGGTCTACCACAGCATATCAACATATTTCGGAGGTTACAGTAATGAAAGTAGTACTTTTACAGGACGTAAAGGGACAGGGCAAGAAGGATCAGATCATCGAGGTATCGGACGGATACGCACGCAACTTCCTTTTCCCGAAGAAGCTTGCGGCTATTGCCGATGCCAAGGTCATGAACGACATAAAGAACAAGGAAGCCGCACGTGAATACAAGATCGAGCAGGAAAAAAAGCTCGCACGTGAGATATCCGAGAAGCTCCAGAGTCTCGTTGTGAAGCTCAAGATACAGCAGGGCGCGGACGGCAGAGCCTACGGCTCCGTAACGACCAAGGATATCGGTGAGGCTCTTGCGGCTCAGCACGGTATCGAGATCGACCGCCGCAAGATCGTGCTTGATGCTCCCATCAAGGCATACGGAACGTATTCCGTAGACGTAAAGCTCTATCCCGAGATATCCGGCAAGATCAACGTTGTCGTCGCCGCCAACTAAGGCGGCTGAGCCGCCGAGCAGTCATCGGGGCGGCTGAGCCGCCGAGCAGTCATCGGGTCGCCTGAGGCGACACACAGTCATCGGCGTACTTTCAGCTTAAATCGAAAGAAATCCCACGAGGGTGGAGCTTGGGCAGACTCGAGACGTTCCCCTCGTGGTATTGCTCTCCCACACGACTTCACGAATGCCGATGTCTGTCTGCGGTCTCAGACCGC
>CAYSKU010000188.1:0-4592 GCA_964431775.1 uncultured Ruminococcus sp.
TAACGCGGTCCCCCTCCCTCCCGGAGGGAGGCTAATAACGTTTGACAAGATCGTCGCGTCAGCAGACAGATCTGCACCAATTACATTGTCGTGGGATATCTTTCAACCCCAGCTTCACGAACGCCGATTCATGCCTGTCGGCTCAGCCGACCCGATGACCGCCTGTCACCTCAGGTGACCAAAAGATGGTGGAGTCGATGAGGACGGTGGGATAGGGAACGGAGTAGACCACATCGGGGTCGATGAACTCAAACTCGGTCGCACCGCACGTTGGGTCAGACCCCGACAGCGCGGTCAGATACGCATCCGTGCATAGCCGATACTCCTTCGCGTATTCTACGTCCTCCGCTAAACGCTGCTCGTCCGTCCGCTCCACAGGCGCAAATGCCTCCCACGTCCCGATCACCCCCGCCGCACTGTCCGGATATCGCTCGTCCTCCATCCGATTCAGTATCACCGCCGCGATCCCTATCCGCGCCGCATAGCTCACCTCTCGCCCCATGCACTCGCCTACCATCGCCCCGATCAGGTACTCCGCGTCCTCCGTCAGCTCGATCTGCTCTGCCTGCCTCGCTTGCTCCATCCTGCACGCCTCCCTCGTCAATAAAAAGAAAGCCGCCTTCGCGACTTTCTTTTCTCTTATTCTGTACCGTATCGCGATAGCCTATCCCAATACGGTGCTTTTTTGACTTCGCCTTCTTTACACTTATCTCTCGTAGTCGAGGACCTTCGTGCAGAAGCCGTGCAGGAGCATAGCAAGCTCACAACGGAGCGCGTTGTCGGTGGGAGTCAGCTTGCCGCCGCTCGTTATCAGAATGTTGTTCTTGCTTGCGAACTTTACACCGTCCTCTGCCCAGTCGGCGATCTGACCTGCATCACTGATGCCGCTGAGGCTGACGCCTATCAGAGAGCCGCTCTCGTTCTCGATGAACATAGCGTAACGATACATGAACAGATACATCTGCTGGTGCGTGATGGGATCGTTCGGCGCAAACTTGCCGTTGCCCATACCGTTCGTGATGCCCTTCTGTACCGCCCATTCGATGTACGGCGCAGCCCACGAGATCTGCTGATCGGATCTCGATACGTCAGTGAAGCTACTTCCCGAATATGCAAGCGGATCGATACCCGCAAGTCGTCCGAGAACGGTCACGAACATCGCACGAGTCATGGTCGTCATAGGCTCGAACTTTGTCGCGGTCATACCGTTGAACAGTCCCTCACTGCATACAAATTCGACCGCACTGTAGTACTGCGAATTCGAGGAAACGTCTGTGAACGGGTTCGTCCAGCTCTTCGAGGAGCTGCCGGAGCTCTGCGACTTCGCCTTGAACGTTACGGTGATCGTGACATCCTCGGTTACGTTGTCGAGCTTGTATGTACCGACACCCGTGGACGAGCTTACCGTGTAGCCGGAGGTCGCGGTCGTTATCGAACGATTGCCTACGCGAACGGTCGAGATCTCGTAGCCGGAGCTCGGCGTGATGGTAAACGTAACAGAATCGCCGCGTGCAACGCTTGCCTTGTTCGTGGTAACTCTGCCGTTCGTCGTGTCGGAAACTGTAATGCTGTAAAGCCCGGGTATCTTGCCCTCCTCGAACTTGAGGGAGGAGTCGCCCTTTGCAAGGGTGATGGAGGTCGAAAGATCACTGTAGGTCAGCGTACCCTTCTTGTCCTTGTTCGTGTTCGTTACGTATACTACGAGGTCTTCGCAGTCCTCGTAATCGATCCAGTCGGACTTGAGCTTGAGCGTGTTGCCGTTCAGATCGATGGTGATGGTCGCCTCGTGATCGGGCGCGAAGTTGAACGATGTTGAAAGGCTCTGCTCCTTGCCGAGCTTGATGGAGATAACGAAGGTATCCTCATACGAAGCCGGTATCTCGAAGTCCTCGATGACCTCGTCAAGGTCTTCAAGCGCGCTGAGCGCGGATCTCAGATCCTCGTATACCTTTGTGCCGATAACTGTGGTGGACGAGGAGGAGCGATAGATCGTCGCCATGCAAGCGGCGTCGGAATCCATCGGTATGTGATCCTCGCTGAACTCAAGCTTGGAGCCTTCGGCAACCACAAGGGAGGTGGAGAGGTCGGTGTAGGTGAGAGTACCGTAGTCCTTGCTGTCGGAGTTGGTAACGGTGACGACAAGGTCTTCACAGTACTTGTAGTTTATCCATTCGGACTTGAGCTTCAGCTCATGACCGTTCAGGTCGATAACTATCGGGTTCTCGTAATCGGGTGCGAACGTGCCGGTGTACGACTGATCCTTACCGAGCTTGATGCGAACGGAATAGTTAGCACCAAAGTCCAGATCGAACTCGTCTTCGATGTCGTCCTTTTCCTCGAGGATCTCGAGAGCATCCTTAAGGGACTCAAAGGTCTTTGTCTCCTTGAGGTAGGAGTTGGACTGAGTATTACTTCTGTAGATAGAGACCGTGCATTCCGCTTCCTCAACGGGAACATATACGCGGACAGACTTTGACGTGTCGGTGATCTCCTTCGAGCCGACCTTGACGTAGAGCTGTAGACGAACGGTTCCGTCGCTTTCGAGGTCGTCCGCCTCTACAACGTCCGCATTGGTGGTCTTTCCGGCGACCTTCAGAAGGAGCGAAACGCCCGGGTAGTCGTCAAGCTCGCTGTCCTTCTTTATCTTGGTGTTCTTGCTGCCGTCAACTATCTTTACCCATTCGAAGATATCGTCCCATTCGATGTCGTCGTTGAGCTTATCGCCGATCTTGAGCTCGATATCCTCCTTGTCGATCATCGAGTAGTCGTCCTTCTTAAGACCGGTGACACTGGATGCTGCGGTGATGGTGAGACCGGTGATGGGGATCTCAACAGCAACTTCGTCTATCTTGATCGTCATGGTCTTCTGAGTTTTTCCGACATCGGACGAAGTAAAGGTATAATTTATGCTGCCGATATTGGATGAAGTCAGAGTTTTGTAAAGGGTATTGTCGGATCTCTTGTAAATAAGAACCTCGATACCACTAAGGTCGAGCTTTTCACCTACGGTATAGGAGGTCTTGGTCGGATACTTTGAGATGACCGCGTAGTAGCCTGTAGTGGTGGCGGTAGAGGAAGAAGCAGACTCGGAGACCGCGATAGCGATAGTAGCCGACTTGCCACCGTAGCTTACCGTAAGGGTCTTGTCAGCGGTCGTAAGAGCGGTCGTCGGAGAGAAGGTTATATTACTGTAGTCAGCCGCACTGAGAGTGACCTTTTCGCCGTTGCTGTAGGTCACCTTAATGGAAACGTCCTTTGCGGCTATCGTTGTGCCTGCGGTAAACTTTGCACCGTTTTCGGGCGATACGACGGAGATACTCGTAACGGTCTTGTCCGTGACCTTAATGTCCGATACAGTAGCGGTCTTGGTGATATCTCCCTCTGTATAGGAGATCTTAACGGATGTGTCGGTTGCACGAAGGTCTTCACTCGGACTAAATGTGCAGGATGAGGTAACATCCTTGGTACTGCCGTCCTCATAGGTTGCGATAACCGTAGCTGTCCCCATACCGAAGGTATCACCTGTCGTGTAGGTCTTATTCGGAGTTCCGCTTACTTCGATCTTCGAAAGCTTTCTTTTTTCAACGGTAACAGTGAAGTCGGCGGACTTAACGACATCCGCACTGTATATAGCACGAACAGTGGCTGTTCCGGCTTTCTTTGCCGTTACAAGACCGGTCTGATCAACATCCACAACGTCACTGCCGGACGGCACGCTCCACGTAATGTTTGTATTCTTAGTCACGTTCGTTTCGAGCCGGAGAGTGGTCTTTCCACCATCGTAATAGATGGTAGTAGTGCCGTCTACTGAGGTTATTGTAAGTGTATCGGTAGCTGTCAATGTGTCACTTTTTGCGGTACCGGTCGTGGTATCGGTTGCGGCAACGGTTGCGACATCGCCTTCCGCGCTTACTGCCACAGTGGTCGGCAGAAGCATAACGACCGCAAGCAAAAGAGACGCGATCCGCGAAAACTTCTTTTTCATTTTATTTCCTCACTTTCAGAAATGATCGTCCGTTTTTGTACGTCCCACGAACGAGCCACATTCGAAGGTACAGTACGACATTGTTATAATAGCACATTTCAAGGCAAAATGGTAGGTTTCCGAGCCAATGTTTACAATGATTTAACACACCTGCCCCATGCTCGTTAGACGTTCCGAAATAAAAAAAAGTTCCGCATTATCAAAAAAATTGTGTCGTGTCGCCTGAGGGCGGCTGAGGTCTGCTGAGCCGACAGGTATAGTCGGCGGCGGTCGTAAAGCTTTGGAAGAAGAAGTCACACCCCTGTGGGAGGGGTGTGAGAGGAGGTGGAGGACGCGGCTCAGTCGCCGGAAGGCATCAGATAGAATCTTTGTGCATTCGTACTGTTTGCAGTGTATGTTATAACCTCGGCGTAATTATCAGAAGAGCCGGATCGACGACAGTATGGTCGTGCTGACAGGCGTGTGCAGCGGCACGTCATCAACGATTCGCTACTTTTGTCGCACTATGTGTTCTTTCGTAGGCTTCTACCAACAGTTCACGTACTTCTTTGTTAGGGCGTGTTTGAAAAAAGTCAATACGCACAGATAGCGAAGCTTTTTGCGCTAT
>CAYSKU010000189.1:0-4568 GCA_964431775.1 uncultured Ruminococcus sp.
GTCATTCCTGCCGACGGGTGATATTATATCACACCCTCTCCCCCTTGTCAACCCCTTTTTCAAAATTTTCTAAAATTTTTTCAAATATCAAAAAACGAACAGCAGATCAGATCATGCACTACCAAAGCCGGCTACGGCGAACACTTCGCGTGAGCTCGCTCCACTACTCCCAATAGCTTGGATGACTAAATCTTATTCCTTCCTGTCTGCACCGACCTCGTTGACACATTTGCCCAAAAAGGTTTGGGAGGGGTGCGGGGAGACCTTTCCTCAAAAGGTCTCCCCGAGCGTTCCCCTATTTAATTATGCTGTCTCCCCCGAGCGTTCCCTTTCGCATCATTCATGCTCTGAGAGCCAGATCGAGACTCGCGACTGGATTATCCGCGCACAGTCCTCGGCAGAGCGTGCGCCGCCGAGATAGCCTGTGACCTCTTCGTTTACTATAGCCGTTATCTCATCATCGACAGCGTTCATCACGGGTGCGCCGATCTCCTCGTCAAACCAGCGGAGCATCTCCTCGGCATCCTCCTCGGTGAAGAAGCTGCGTATGCCCGGTTCACGCATCTCCGACTCAAGGTCATCGTATTCGGGATCGTACGGTCCCCACGACATACCGCCGTCAAAGTAGATCTCGAACAGCGATCCGTATTCCGCCTCACACGCCTTCATAAAGGCATCCTTCAGCACCGGCATAACGCTATAATAGTAATCATCCTTGCCCGGTGTGAGCAGAGACTTCAAAAAGTCCCACGCCTCATCGGGGTATTCGCAGAACGAGGTCACGATGTACGGCTGCATATAGAGGCTCGTTCCGCAGGAACCGTCCGCGGTCGGATAGCCTATGATGGCATAGTCGGGCGTATTGAAGTAAGCATCCAGTCTGACCCAGTCGCCCACACTGCCGATATACCCTTCCTTTAGCGCGATCTGACCGTTATGGTAGCGAAGATAACGATTCGAGGAATACTCATAGCTCGCCCCTGTCAGACTGTCGTCACGCGCCGCATCGGGCAGAGTCGCAGCATAGTTAAGATACCTGATGAACGCCTCCTGCTCGAAGTCGCAGGTGTTGTTCTCCATATCAACGAACATTCCGTAGCCGTCGTTACCAAGGAGAGAGAACACGGTACTCCTGTTCAGGTAGTCTAAGAGCTGAGTACCCTCCGGCAGGCTCTCGGCAAAGTCGAGCATCTCGGAGAGAGTCCAGCCGTCGCGCTCACCGAGCATCTTCTCGGTACCGATAAGAGTATGTACGCCAACGGAGCTTCCGATAGTCCAAAGCTGTCCGTCCTCCGTCTCGAACGAACGCTTGATACAGCCGAGTATGTCGTCACGTCCGATGTCACCGTCCGCCTCCATGAGCGGATACAGGTCGGCATACAGCTTTCGGTCGTATATCTGACCGATCAGCTCGGAGGAGATAGAGCCGGCGGTCACTATATCGGGCTTATAGATACCGTTCAGGAGGTCGTTGACGAGCTTTTTCTCACCGGCGTTATAGTCCTCATCGGTATTGTATATACCGTAGTCACGTGCGACTATACGGACGCCGTCGTTCTGCTTATTGAAACCTATTATCTTCGAGGCAAGAGCCCAGTCCGCTTCAACGTAGGCGATCTCAAGCACCTTGAGCTGCGAAAGGTCGATATCAGCCGAGCGGCGGTATATGACGGGGTAGCTGTCGTAGGTCTCGGCGTCCTGCTCGTACATTATGACGCAGTCCTTATCGACAAGACGTGCGATCTCGGAGCCATTTCCGTAGATATCGGAGTTTGCGTAGCTGAATATCATGACAGGCTCGGTCTCGGCGTTCTCGGCATCGGGGAGGTCATAGCCGTACAGACCCTCGTCCGTTGAGAGGAACATATCGTAGCCGTTACCGAAGACGACCTGATCGGCTTCTATTCCGGAAGGAATACTTATCGTCTCGCCGAACGACCGTGCGGTCTTATCGACAGGTGCAAGACCGAAGCCGGTATCGAAATAGCACATGACGTAGACCGTGCCGTCGGGGGCGGTATCTATATCGGATATCCAGCTCTGCGTAGGTACGGAGAACTGCTTTATCAAGGACTCGTTCATAACGATGACCTCCTGCTCGGCGGCGATATAGATAAAGCCCTCGTCATCGGCGGTGATATCGTTCACGTAGAACCAGTCGTTCACTGCATTGTCGCTCATGGCGGTCAGCTCACCGGAGGAGGTGATCGTACCGTCGACGAAGCTGTACACGGAGACAGTGTACGACTCGTTTCCGGAATCGGGGTCATAGCTGTTATCGACATAGATGAGGCTGTCCTCCGTCACGATGGCGTTGTTCACGTAGGTGTACTCCGGAAACGTGAGCTTTTCCTCGTTCACGACCGCGCCGTTGCTATCGACAGTCAAAAGAAGCGTATCGCGGACGTACTCGTTCACGCCCTCCTCGTTGACCTCCTCGGACATATACCCATGGGTACACAGTACCTTCATTTCGCCGTTCTCGGTATCGTAATAGGGCTTTATGTTCGTGTTTATCGAATATTCCTCGGGCAGCTCGACATTCGTTCCGCGAAAGACGTTCGTCAGGAGCTCGGTCTTTTCGACGGTCTCTGCGTTTGCGGAGCTTCCGTCTTGAGCATTGCCGTCCTTGGAGCAGGAAGAAAGCGTTCCTGCGGCGACTGCCGCGCAGAGCAGCACAGCGCAAAGTCCTTGCAGCTTCTTCATTTTTAAGATCTCCTTTTCGTCACTGTATTTGACATTCTACAATCTTCGTTAGTGAGATTATATCACACTTCATGGAGCAATGCAAGAAGCATTTTCTAAAAAACGGATTAAGATATGATTAAAGTAAGGCGGTCTGAGACCGCCAAAAAGATACCCCAAAGCTTGATCGATAGCTTTGGGGTAGAAGCGTCAAAACTTTATTCTTCATCAAAATGATCTGCGAGAAGCTCCTCGGGAAGTGACCGGTATACCGTTCCGTCAAGGAAGCATACGAGCATATTCGCCTGTCCGCATATGTTCGGCTCATGCTCTGTCGCACCGTGCGAATGTGTTCCGCCTGCGAAACGGTAGCCGCATCTTTGGCACGTATAGAGCGTATACGCTTCGTATGCGGTGTATTCACAGGTCTTGTCGTAGCCACCCCAGTTTACGGGATGCGTTTCGGTGGAAGTAACGATCACATCACTGCACCGCAGGGTGTAAGGTCCGCATGAAGGTTCGCATTTGACCGCTTGCGGAAATACCTCCCCGAGCATTTCGGAGGAGGGGAGAGCCGTGTCAGCCGAACCCGGAATAGCGGCGATACAGCAGACAAGGAACGTTAGAGTCAAAACGAGAGCGATCTTTCTTTTCATGATAAAGCTCCTTTCAACAGCTTTGTCGGTCTCCGTCCAAATAGTTCGTATACCTTCGAAAAAGGTTCTCGTGTAGCTACGATGTAATATTATCATATATAAGGAAATTTGTCAATACATATTTATATTTATTTACAAAACCGTAATATTTTTCGTTATTTGATACAGATATCGTAAGTTCGAGCAATATCATGTCATTTTCGCTATCCTCTCCGACCGTGCATCGCCATACCGTCACCGATTTTTTCTCTCCCTATTGATTTTTCTCGTGCAACGGCTTATAATACACATAACAAATTTTTTTGTTCGTGAAAGGACATCCGATATGGCAAAGATCATTCTTTTCGACGGTAGTGCAAGCTCGCTCGACAACTGGACGAACCGCGACGGCTCTCCTATCAACTGGATACACGAGGGCGACATCATGACCGTGCGTCACGGCGATATCGTCTCCAAGGAGACCTACGGCGACGCTCATATCCACGTTGAGTGGCGCGAACCCGATATGCCGAACGAGAGCGGTCAGGGCAAGGGCAACAGCGGCGTATACATCCAGGGCGCATACGAGCTTCAGGTACTCGACAGCTACGGTATCGAGAACCCCGACTTCAGCGACTGCGGTGCTATCTACTCGATGTACGCTCCCCGTACAAACGCCTGCCGTCCGGCTCTCCAATGGCAGACCTACGACATCTACCTCCGCGCTCCGCGCTTCAACGACGACGGCACGGTAAAGGAAGCTGCTCGTGTCACCATCTTCCAGAACGATATATGCATACAGAACAACGTTGAGCTGTATCGCACCACCCCCGGCGGTATCACCGACAAGCAGTCCCCTGTCGGTCCGCTCCTCCTCCAGGATCACGGCAACCCCGTCTCCTATCGCAATATCTGGATCGAAAAGCTCGACTGAGTTACAAAAACGCACAGCGCGAACGGACGTTTCAGCGAAGCGTCCGTTCCGCACCCCTGCGGATACAAAAAAATCTCGGATGTGCGAAAAAAATTTTGAAAAAGCCCTTGACAAAGAGGGGCGAGTGTGGTATCATAATTAGGCGTTAAGTGAGCGTACCCAAGATGCAGGTGTAGTTCAGTGGTAGAATTCCAGCCTTCCAAGCTGGTTATGTGGGTTCGATTCCCATCACCTGCTTCTCCTGTTCTATGGAGACCCCGATGTACCTTTAGCTCAGTTGGATAGAGCAACTGCCTTCTAAGCAGTAGGTCGAG
>CAYSKU010000190.1:0-4549 GCA_964431775.1 uncultured Ruminococcus sp.
GCATAACCGGCGATCGCCATGGCTTCCAATACGGTATGCGGGTCACCCTCCAATACCGAACGATCCATAAAAGCTCCGGGGTCGCCCTCGTCGGCGTTACAAGCAACGTATTTTTGACCGCCGTCCTGTACAAGGTTCTTGGCAAGCTGCCATTTTTTACCGGTCGGGAAGCCGGCGCCGCCGCGTCCGAGAAGTCCCGATGACAAAATGCAATCGAGAACGCTGTCGGGGGTCATGGCGGTCAATGCCTTGTGCAATGCCTGATAGCCGTCCATACCGATATATTCGTTGATATCTTCGGGAGCGATCACACCGCAGTTACGAAGCGCAACACGGTGCTGTTTCTTGTAAAAGCGGGTGTCGTTCAAAGCGGAATAGGTTCCGTCCTCCAGCTTGGTTTCGGCGTATACCAACCGGTCAAGCACCTTGCCGTTGACAAAATGACTTTCCACGATTTCGGGAACGTCTTCGGGCTTCACCATGCTGTAAAACGTGCCTTCGGGATATACGATCATGATCGGACCAAGCGCGCAGCGGCCGAAGCAACCGGTCTGTACGAGCTTGATCTCATCCTCGAGACCCTTCGTTTTGAGTTCTTCTGCGAGCTTTGCGAGGATCGCCTGGCTTCCGGAAGAGGTACAACCGGTACCGCCGCAGACAAGTACATGTGAACGAATCATAGTAGTTTATTCCTCCTAAATGTTAATTCTGAGCTGCGCCGATAGTATATTCCGCAACAACTTCGCCGCCCTTGATGTGCTTTTCGATAACATCCTTAGCACGCTCGGCGGTCATCTTAACGTATGTGACCTTTTCCTTATCCTTTTCGTATACCTCAACTACAGGCTCGTACTGGCAGATGCCGATGCAGCCTGTCTGGGTAACGGTAACTGTATCTGCGAGACCGGCTGCGTTAACGCCTTCTACGAATGCGTTGAGTACCGGACGTGCGCCTGCTGCGATACCGCAGGTAGCCATACCGACGACGATACGGATATCCGCGCTGGAATTACGGACTGCGACCTTGTCCGCCATCTTTGCCTTGATCGCCTTGAGTTCTTCGATGGACTTCATAATATATTATCCTTTCAATTGTTTAGAATTGCATTGGAAAACAGCTTATCGCGCCTCGGCGTACTGTGCCTCCAGTGTTTCGCCTACCCACTCCAATATCTCCGGCTCTGCAAGAGATATCTCGTCTCCGAGTACGAAACGCATATCCGCGCAGGACAGGTATACCTTGCCCCCCGGCAGGATATGCTCGAACGTAAAGTCGATGTTCGGTGAGCCCTGTATGAGGGTCTTCACCGTCTCGACGATATCGCCGAGCGGAATAAAGTCTATGTGACTCTTTCCAAATCGTGCCACAGTAGTCGTACCGTGCTGCGCGCTCACCTTTTCCGAAACAGACGTTACGGTGACCTCACCGCCCGTCATTTCGGCGAGCATCTTCAGAAACGGTATACCGAGACCGACCTTTCTGGTCGTGCGCGTGGTAAAGAACGGGTCGTCCAAACGCTTCACCTGCTCCTCCGTCATGCCGCAGCCGTTGTCGGAGACGGCAAACGTGAGCCACACGTCATCCTCCTCGAGGGTGATCGATATCTCGGTCGCCCCTGCGCGGACGGAATTCATTGCAATGTCCAAAACGTAAAGTGACAGCTCATCCATACGAACGCACCTTCCATAAAAATATTGTTTTATCTGCCCGACAGATAGTCGATCAGACGGTCTCTCACGAGAGCCGAGGAATACGGCTCATCGTCAAGAGCTATGACGAACCCCTCCTCCGCGATATCCCAGAGATAATGGGCATCGGAGGAGACTGTATGCAGCAGTCCGTCAAGTATCGGGAAACGCTCCCGATATTCCTTTTCGGAGGACGCATCGTTCAGCTCGTATGCCGAGAACGACGGCTCCTCGGGGAACGTACCGAGCATCGCTATCACGCCGTTCGACGTTCTGTCGATGTGCGCCGGATAGCAGACGCCGCCGAGACTTCCCACCAGCTCATATGCATCCTCGAGAAAGAGATCGGTAGCGTTTATGAGGAGATGCTCCTCCTCACCGACGATCTCGTCGTTCTCGTCAATGATGTACTGGTGTCCGAAGGTCTCCGGCTCGTTCGGTATGAGCATACGATGCCCTTCGACTATGCGGTCGAACTCCATAGCCGCCTCGAGCGTCCGAAAGAGGCATACGACGTGTATATCCTCTCCGGTCGTCAGCTCCATTCCGGGTATCGGGACGATACCGTAGGTCTTTGCCTGAGCGAAGAATGCGGGACAGTTCTTTGACGTATTGTGGTCGGTCAGCGCAACGATGTTCAGACCGTTGACGACCGCCATACCCACGATATTCGCAGGCGTCATCTCATCGTCACCGCACGGAGAGAGACAGGAGTGGATGTGAAGGTCACAGCGATAATCCGTCATGACACAGTCTCACCGATCCTTACGCAAAGCTCGTAAACGGTCAGCGGAGACGAGAGGACGGTTATCCCCTTTTCACGGGCAGCCGCCAGAGCCTCCGGCAGCAGCTCGACGCCCTCCGCGAGGATGACGGCGGCAGCCTCGGTAAGGCTTGCGACGGCAACGACGTTTACGTTCGACATTATGGTTATCCACAGGTCGCCGGCTTCAACGTGACTCATCGCACGACTGAGCAGGTCTCCCGCGTACACACCGGTCGGCACGACCTCCGTATCACCGCTTATCTTAGTAAGTGACAGCTTTTCGCAAAGCTCCGAGAGCTTCATCATTCTTCTCCCCCGCTTTCCTTCTCCGTGTTCCCGGTCGCCGACGTTCTGCCGCCGCGTATAGCCGAGACCTTACGGAGTATCTCCTGCTGTTTGTCTTTTTCCTTATGCTGTTCAAGGTATTCGTGGAATAGCATCCGCATTATGACGGTGCATTCGTCCGCAGACGTTTCCCCCTTTACGATATCCTCCGCAAAAGCCATACAGGTCGGTGCGCCGCACGAGCCGCAGTCGAGCCTCGGAAGTCCCTCAAGGATGGACTCGATATCGGACATCATACGGAGCGCGGTCGCTCTGTCCTCCGAGAGGAGGTTGTAGGGGTTATATTCCACTTCGTTTTCGTTATAGAATTCATCCGGTATACGTTCGCTGACCGGTCGGTTCGGCGATACCGGAAGGTAACGCTTGAGTATCTGCAATCTTGCCTGCGCGATATAGGGGTTCGCGACGGTCATCGCACCGCCGACACAGCCTCCCGAGCAGGCATTCAGCTCGATAAACTCAAGACCTGTTATATCCTCGTTGTCGATCTGGTCGAGAACACGTATGCAGTTCTCGATACCGGAGGCGGCGAGGTAGCGTTCATTGAATATCGCGGTGGATTCGCCGCCCGTTGAAGCCCAGCCGATACCGACCATGCCGGATTCGGTGAACTCCGACGGCTCGTCGTGCCGCCGCTTCATCTTATCGATCAGCTCAAAGTACACGTCACGCACCGAAACGACCGCATCGATATAATTCCGCTCCTCGGCGAAATCGTTCTTCACGTAGCTGACCTTTGCGGGACAGGGGGAGATGAAAACTATACCGATATCGGAGTCGTCAAGCTCGGGATGCTCCTTTTTCGCCTTTTCACGTGCAAGGTACGCCGCGATATCGACAGGGGGCAGTATCGGCATGATATTTTCGCATAGCATCGGATAATTCATGCTGATGAGCCTCGTTATCGCAGGACAGGCAGAGCTGATCACGGGCTTTTTTATGTTGCTCCGCTTTATGTACAGCCTCGTATAGGCGGAGACCAGCTCCGCGGCACAGGCGACCTCGAACACATCATCGAACCCCATATCGTGAAGTCCGCGTATTATGTATCCGATGTTTTCCATGTTGTCGAACTGACCGTACAGAGACGGAGCAGGGAGCGCGACTGTATATTTGTAATCGTCGAGACAGGACAGGGGGTCATGCGTTGCTTTTTTGGCTTTATACGGACAGACCTTGATGCACTCTCCGCAGTCGATACAGCGAGCTGAGGAGATAACGGCGTGTCCGTCACGTATGCGGATCGCCTCGGTCGGACAACGCTTCAGACAGGTCGTACAGCCCTTGCACCTGCCAACATCGAGCGAGACCGAATGCTTGTAATCCTTCATAAGTCCTCCGTGCCGAGATATAGAGATCTCGTTTTCAGGTAGGGTATCGAAAAAGCTCCGCCTTCACCGATATGCAACACCTCAGCTATTGTCGAGCGCGATCGTCATAGTGATCGTCGTGCCGACTCCGACCGTGGTGTCGATCTGCATCGAATCGGTGTATTTCTTCATGTTCGGGAGTCCCATACCGGCTCCGAAGCCGAGTGCGCGGATGCTCTCACGTGCCGTTGAATAGCCCTCCTGCATTGCGAGCTTCACGTCCGGAATGCCGGGACCCGTATCCTTTAGCACTATAGTGATAAGGTCGTCACCAACGGTAACGTCGGCTGCACCGCCGTTCGCGTGTATGACCATATTGATCTCACCCTCGTACATGGCAATGGAGACACGTCTTATAATTTCGGGCGGAAGCCCAAGC
>CAYSKU010000191.1:0-4540 GCA_964431775.1 uncultured Ruminococcus sp.
AAGATATTTATAAGAGTGACACAGCCGGTGCTTCACGCCCTGCGATACATCGAGAACGCGGGAACAAAGCGTTTTCTGTCGTTCACCCTCGATGAGGTGTCGCTGTCCCTGTTTTCGGTGATCTGTGAACGATATCTGCTGAACCATATCGAGCATGGCTTTTCGTCATTGGAGTACTACAAAAAGATAAAGAACGCATAACAAAATAAAAGACTCGGAGCGTGACACGCGGTCTCGCTCACTTGAAGGACAGATCATGACGATGATCGTTTATAATATGAGGTCAGTATGAACAGCAAAGCATTATATACTCTTGAATTCAATAAGATCCTCGAGCAGCTTGCAGAGCTTGCGGAGACCGAGGGAGCGGCTGAAATGGCACTTCACCTGACGCCCTCCTCGGATATCGAAAAGGTCAGACGGATGCAGCAGAGGACGACTGACGCGAAAATGCTCGTCGGGATCAAGGGTACGCCGTCCTTCGGACATATAAAAGATATCCGTCCGACGATAGAGCGTGCCGAAAAGGATGCTATCCTTTCGCTGAGGGAGCTTCTCGACTGCGCCGCCGTACTTCGTACCGCACGCAGTCTGACGGATTACGTAAAGGGAGAGCGAACGCCCGAGACCTCTCTTGCAGAGGTGTTCGGCAGACTTATACCTAACCGTCATCTTGAGGAAAAGATAAGCCGCTCCGTCATAGCGGAGGACTTTGTGGCTGACGAAGCAAGCCCGGAGCTTGGCGAGATCAGACGTAAGATACGTCAGACGAACAGCCGCATAAAGGATATGCTCCAGAAATATGTTTCGGGACAGTCGAAATATCTACAGGAGAATATCGTGACCACACGTGGAGGACGCTTCGTTATCCCCGTAAAGGCAGAATATCGAAGTGAGGTCAAGGGACTCATCCACGATACGTCACAATCGGGTGCTACGCTCTTTATAGAGCCTATGAACGTCGTTGAAGCGAACAATGAGCTTCGTGAGCTTGAAAGTAAGGAGGCACACGAGATAGAGCGTATCCTGCGTGATCTGTCCGCAGGTGTCGCGGTATCCGGAGATTCACTGGTACTCGATTACCTCAATATAACGGAGCTTGCTTTCGTTTTTGCGTGTGCATCTCTTTCATATAAGATGGATGCCTCACCGGCGAATATATCCGAAAAGAAGAAGATAGAGCTGTACCGCGCACGTCATCCTCTCCTTGACCCGAAGACTGTCGTACCGATCACCGTTTCTCTCGGACAAGACTATCGTATGCTCGTCATAACGGGTCCGAATACAGGTGGTAAGACCGTTACCTTGAAGACTCTCGGACTTCTTACTCTGATGACACAGGCAGGACTTCATATTCCTGCCGAAGATACCTCCTCGATCGGCATATTCGACGATGTGTTTTCAGATATCGGTGACGAGCAGAGCATAGAGCAGTCTCTTTCGACCTTCTCGTCGCACATGAAGGGGATCGTATCGATACTCGAACACATGACAGAGGACTCTCTCGTGCTGTTCGATGAGCTTGGCTCGGGTACAGACCCTGTCGAGGGTGCGGCTATCGCGATGTCTATCCTCGAGGAGACTCGCTTGATGGGAACTCTCTGTGCGGCAACGACACACTATGCGGAGCTAAAGGCCTACGCGCTTGAGACCGCCGGAGTGACCAATGCCTCCTGCGAATTCGATGTTGCGACGCTCCGACCGACCTATCGACTGATCGTCGGAACTCCCGGAAAGTCGAACGCCTTCGCTATCGCCGAAAAGCTCGGTCTGTCACCGGTCATAGTAGAACGTGCCGGACATTTTGTCGATACAGGCTCGAGAAACTTTGAAGCGGTGCTTGAGAAGCTCGATAAGACCAGAAGTGAGCTTGAACGTGAAAAGGCAGAGGCTGAAAAGGCCTCTGCCGAGTTTGAAGCGTACAGAAAAAAGGCGGAAGCAGAGCTTGCAAAGAGACTTGCCGGAGCTGAAAAGGAAGCTGAGACCATGCGTAAAAAGGCAGAGGAGCTTCTTAGCGGCGCACGTGCAACGAGCGAATACGTTTTCTCACAGCTCGAGGAGGTAAAAAAGCAGCGTGACTCGGAACGCCTCGGTGAAAAGCTTTCCGAGACTAAGCGAAGTGTCCGTCAGAAGATGCGTGACTACGAGAACGCAAGTACTCCCGCAAACGCCAAAACGGTCGCAGACGAGGATTACGTCCTTCCGCGTGCGCTCGTCAAGGGAGACCGAGTCGCACATCGTAAGCTCGGAACGCAGGGAACACTTGCCGACGATCCGGACAGAAACGGTAATGTCAATGTATTGATGGGTGCTATAAAAATGCGTGTGTCCGTAAACGACCTTATGCTCATCGAGGGAGCGGAAAGCGCGGCAAAGGTCGCCGAAAGACGGCAGTCGAGCGTCCGCGCCGCGATCACTAAGGCGTTCAAGCCCGAATGTGACGTTCGCGGTATGATAGGTGACGAAGCATGGTTCGTTGTGGATCGTTATCTTGATGATGCAATAGTCGCAGGCATACGAAGCGTTACTATCATTCACGGAAAGGGAACGGGCGCACTCAGAAATGCACTGTGGAACAGATTCAAGGGTGACAGCCGAGTAAAGTCGTTCCGTCCCGGGCAGTACGGCGAAGGGGATTACGGCGTTACGATAGTGGATATGTAGATCGTTTTTTCAAAATGCGGCACATAAAAGTGTCCGAGACCTAAGGTATTCGTCAGTTTTTTTGAAAAAGCGAATAAAATTCATCGGTATTCCATTGAAATAAGAACAAAAAAATGCTATAATAACATTGAACAATCATATATTCGTGAAACCATTGGAGGCAACTATGGTAAAATACAGATTCAGCGCGTTTGCCGATGAGTATTCTCCTGCGCTCGACGAACAGATCGAAGGACTTATCGCAAATAAAGTCAGAATGATCGAGCTTAGAGGTGTGGACGGTATCAACGTGTCCGATCTTACACCGCTTCAGGCAGCCGACGTTCACAAAAAGCTTGAATCCTCAGGCATTTCCGTCTCGGCTATCGGTTCGCCACTCGGGAAGATCAGTATAACCGAGCCTATGGAGAAGCATATCGAAAAGGTCAAAAACACCTGCGAGCTTGCGGAGATACTCCAGACCTCGAAGATCCGTGTGTTCTCGTTCTACATTCCCGACGGACGATACGAGGACTATCGTAACGAGGTCATCGACCGTCTTGGCATCATGCTCGATATCGCAGACGAATACGGAGTACGTATGTGCCATGAGAACGAACGCGGCATATACGGCGATAACGCAGAGCGTTGCCTTGACATTATGAATGAGTTCGATGGCAGACTTGGCTGTGTGTTCGACCCTGCGAACTTCATAATCTGCGGAGTCGAGCCGTTTCCTCACGCTTACGAGGTCTTGAAGACCCACATTACCTATATGCACATAAAGGATGCACTGCATAACGGTACGATAGTTCCGGCAGGACACGGTATCGGCGGTATTCCCGAGCTTCTTGCGGTAATAAATCATGTACACACCGGAGACTTCATCCTGACAGCCGAGCCGCACCTTCGTGTGTTTGACGGATTGAAGGAGCTTGGAAACGCCTCCTCCGTTGCGAATACCTATCCCACCTCGGCGGCTGCGTTCTCTGCGGCGATCACCGCACTTCGTTATTGTCTTCCGCGAAATGCGGAGCAGGGCTGATGCTCCCGAAACTCCCGAAAGGACGTAAATAATATGGAACACAAAAGAATGCTTGCCATAGACCTCGGTGCCTCGAGCGGACGCGGTATAATCGGCAGCTTTGACGGTGAGAGGATCACGCTCAAGGAGATACATCGCTTCTCGAACGATCCGGTCATGCTCCCCACAGGCTTCTACTGGGACACGCTGCGTATACTGTTTGAGATCAAAACAGCTATCCTGAATGCGTCTCATGACGGCGGTGTCGATACCATCGGTATAGATACGTGGGGCGTTGATTACGGCTACCTCGATAAGAACGGCGCACTTCTCTCGAACCCTTACAATTACCGTGATGTCCGTACAGACGGTATCCAGGACTACGTATTCGAGAATATCGCACCTCTTGATGAGATATACGGTGTGACAGGTATCCAGTCACTGAACCTCAATACCATATATCAGCTTGCGGCGGACCTGCGTGATCATCCGTGGGTAGTCGAGAATGCGGAAACGATGCTGTTCATGCCCGACCTTCTCGGCTATATGCTGACCGGTGAAAAGAAGACCGAGTATACCATCGCTTCTACCGGAGCCGTACTTGATGCGGAAAAGAGAGATTACGCAAACGAGCTTCTTGAAAAGTTCGGCTTCCCGACGAAGCTCTGTTGTGACATAGTTGTACCGGGTACAGAGCTTGGAGGTCTTCTTCCGGCTATTGAGGAGGAGACAGGCAATACAGGCGCACGAGTCATAAAGGTCGCTTCTCATGATACCGCAAGTGCGGTACTGGCTGTTCCTGCCGAGAACGAGGATTTCCTTTATATCTCCAGCGGAACATGGTCTCTCATGGGTATCGAATCGAAAGAGCCT
>CAYSKU010000192.1:0-4503 GCA_964431775.1 uncultured Ruminococcus sp.
CTCCCTCCGGGAGGGAGCTGGCAGCTTGTCTGCCTGAAGGAGAGCGCGTTACAATAAGGTAGTATCCGCTAAAATAAAGCAAGTCTAAGCTTAAAGTTACGCATTCTCCTTCAGTCGTCGTCGCCGCAAGCGGCGACCGCCGACAGCTCCCTCCCGGAGGGAGCCTCGACTACGTGAAGCTGAGTAGGGGAGACATCCCACGACAATGTTATTGGTGCTGAGGTCGCCAGACCCTTTATATGGAAATATCCACTATCGAGTAGTAAAAAAAGAAAACGCTGATGCGTTTTCTTTCTTTTTTTACAGATATTTTTTTAAGAAGCGGAGATAATTCCCTCCGGCTACGTTCTCGATAACGGAGGTCGGATAGTGACGCTCCATATATTCGATAAGCTGATCGTGTATCGAGGAGGACTCGTTTATCGGTGTCGGATATACTCCGCCTACGCCGTCTATGTCTCCTCCGAAGCCGATATGCTCCTCACCGAAATGCTCGAGACAATAGTCGAGGTGCGCGAAAAAGCTCTCAACCGTCCTCTTCTCCGGCTCGTCATGCACGAACGAGGTACAAAGGTTCAAGCCGATCATACCGTCACGCTCGACTATAGCACGTGCCATCTCGTCTGTCAGATTTCGACTGTGTGAGCAGAGGGTGCGGAAGTTCGAGTGAGTCGCGATAAGCGGCTTTTCGGACAGCTCCAGCAGGTCAAAGAAGCTCCTGTCGGAGATATGCGAAACGTCAAAGAGCATACCAAGTCGGTTTCCTTCTTCTACCATTTCGCGTCCGAGGGGAGAAAGTCCCGTATCGGCTTCACCGTCTTCAAGCACACGATTGCTCTTTGCCATATCGTTACTGAGCCACGTCAAGCCGAACACACGTACACCGGCGTTCCACACATAGCGCAGGTTCTCGACAGTATTACAGCCAAGTCCGCCCTCTACGGTCAAAAGAGCCGCGTGTCGTCCGCTCTCGAACGCTTCCTCGATATCCGCGTAGCTTCGCACCTGACGTACAACGTCCGCTTCGTCCTCCATAGCCCTGTCGAACACACTTATATAGTGTAGCACACGCTCCCACGAGGTCTGTGGTGTATCGCCCGGGTGAGTGCAGAACATGGCGGTCATTTGCAGCTGACGAAAGCGGCGGCTGAAATTGTACGGATTCACGAGCGGCTGTTCACCGACCGTTGCTATGCTGTCGCAATGTGAGTCTACAACAAACATTCGAGACTCCTTACGGCATATAGGGGTTGCCGTCCCACTCGTAATCCTCGGGCATGAGGTACGGCGTGATGAAGCGGATCGTGAAGTCAACGCCCCACTGACCGCGAACGCCCATCCATCTGCCGGAATGCGGCTCTATGGAGATCATGCCGTTGTAGCCCTTGGTATAGAGGAGGTTCATGACCTCGCCCCAGTTGACCTGATCGAGACCTGCCGGCGGATCGTCATAGTGAGAGCCGTTTATGTACATCGAGCCCTTGAGGTGGAAGTGTGCGATACGCTCGCCCCACTTGTACATCTCCGCGATATAGTCGCCGCCGCGACCGAGACAATGTGACGTATCGTACTTGAGCCAGAGCTCGGGAAGCGCACCGAGGACTATCTCCCATGCCGGATCGTTTACGACAAAGCTCTCCCACGAGCAGTTATAGACCGCGATCTTCACGTTCTTTCCCTTAGCGTAGTCGATGAGTCGTCCGAAATAGTCGATGGCTATACGGCAGTTCTCCTCGAACGACTTTCCCTCGACTGCGTTACAGCCGGTGTTGAATACGGGACAGCCGAGTGCGGAGGCGGCATCTATCAGGTTCTTGTCGTGCTGTAATGCCTCCTCGATGACGTTTCCGTTCTCGTCTATCCTGCGCTGACCCCAACGTCCGATAGCACCGACCGTGACGTCGTAACGCTTCATACGGTCGAGTATCTCGTCAACGTGTCCTGCGACCTCCATGCTGTCGTAGTTGTGGTTGCAGCAGAATTCGACTGCGTGCAGACCCTTTTTTGCGACGTAAGCGAAGCCTTCCTCGCTCCAGCCGTTGATAATACCGAGTTTCATATGCTCTCCTTTTATGTTTTTACGGTGACACACCGAACGGCACATCACCATTGATATTTTGTCTTATAAAATAAAGCAAGTCTAAGCTTAAAGTTACGCATTCTCCTTCAGTCGTCGCCGCAAGCGGCGACCGCCGACAGCTCCCTCCCGGAGGGAGACTTAACGTGTAGCTGTAGCCGAACAAATACGGCAAAATAAAGTGTCTGTAGACCAAATCTGCACCAATAATATTGTCGTGGGTTGTCTCCAAATTTCAGCTTCACTAACGCCGATGACTGCTTGCGGTCTCAGACCGCCGCCGATGACCGCCTGCGGCGTCACGCCGCCGCCTTAGTTGCCGATGTTGACACCGACGGCGTTCATGTAGAGACTGTACCAGGAGGAGGAGTTTGCAGCCTGTATATTGTTTACAAAGATTATGTCGGTCAGTCCGTAATCCTTTAGCTGCTCGTAAACGTTCATGCTCGTGTGACGTGTGTCAACTACGATGATGTTTCCGTAATGCTCACATAGGAACGGCACGAACGCATTGCCGAACGAGTCCTTTAGCACGAGAACGTTCATGTCCTGCGGATTCTCCGGAACGTTTATGACCGTGTACGGATTGTCCCCCGCTATGAACGTTACGTAGGTGCGATTCGTGCTAACTATACAAGTGTCGTAATTATAAGTCGTACCGTTTATTCCGGTGACCGTCATCGTGTGCGCCTTGCGCGGGAAGAACGCCTCGATGGTGTCCACAAAATTCTTCACACGTGCATCGTAGGTGTAGTTGTACATACTTCCGCTGTAGCTGTCGTTCATGACGGCATAGTCAAAGCCGTCGAGCGGAGTAGGCTCGAGACCGACAGACTTCGCAAACGCAGAGTACGCATAATACGCTCCTCGTGCCGTCCAGTGATGGTCGCTCTTGAAGAACAGATATTCGTCACGATGCTCGTACATCTCCGTATATGCGTCAACAAAGTTGACGGAGGGATCAACGAACGCCGCCATCTTGTCAAGTATGTCCCTTTGGTCGGGTATCTTCGACGTAACGGTCGGATTGTCGATCACCATAGCCGAAACAGGCGCAACGACCATGCTTACTCGTGTGTTCTCTCCGAATAACGTCTTGTAGTACGCCGCCGTGTTCGCGTAGTTCTTCGAATTCGTCTCGGAATAGAACGCCTGAGTGTAGACACCGTCACCGTAGATAAACAGTCCGTCCGGCAGGAAGTCCGCGTTCTGCGCTTCGTTCGTGTTCGTCTGCATCGGTACTGCCGAAACCGTTATCGCACACTGCCGCTTTACTTCACCCGAGGAGCAGGTCAGAACACACGTTCCCTCGGAAACGCCCTTTACATCTATACCGCCGCTCGGGTTTATCGAGATCGAGGCAATGCTCTTGTCGGATACCGACCACCTTACCTTAGCTCCCGACTCCATGTCCGATTCGACAGTCGCGTAAACTACAGAGCCGCTTCCGACCGTGAGACCGAGAGTCTCCTTCGACAGATGTATCGCAGTAACGACAGGCTCACGTACAGTATTATCTTCTTTTGTAGTATCAACAGCCGCACCGTTCTCGGAAACGTCCGCCGGAAGCTCCGGCTGTGTGTCCTCCGGTTCGGGTTCGGGTTCCGGTTCGGACTCACTCGCGGAAGCCCCCTCCTCATTATCGGACGAGGACGAAATGTCAGTGTCCTCTTCAGCTATCTCATGCTCTACCTCAACGTCCGGCACGGTCACAGATGCAGTCTCGTTCGTATCGACCGTAACGTCCGTGTCGTCTGCCGCAGTATCGGGAACAGTCGGCTCTGCCGTTTCGGCTGTGTCCGTCGGCTTAAGAAGACTTTCGAACGCCTCCGCGATACGGTCAGCCGCCGCACTTGCCGCTTCCTCGTCCGCACTGCTCGAGCCTGTAGCCTGTTCGAGAAGAACAAAGCTGTCCTCGGAATCGCCGAGTGAATAGTCTATACCGAGCATGGTGTCCATTTTTCTCGAAAGTCCGACAAGACTGTCACGGTACAGGAACGTATCGGAAACGAACGTTGACGTTTTCGAAAAGAACGAGCCGTCCGCAAGAGCTGCAAACGTAAACGTCGGCATAGTCGCAAGGGTGCGCTGCTCCATAGCCGATTCCGTGGGACGGTCGGGCTGTATGAGATTCAGCAGCGCGACACTGCCGAACAGCGCGGCAGTCACACAAAGACA
Organism: uncultured Ruminococcus sp.; assembly: GCA_964431775.1. Classification (GTDB taxonomy): domain Bacteria; phylum Bacillota; class Clostridia; order Oscillospirales; family CAG-272; genus UMGS1696. The sequence continues at coordinate 4,256 of CAYSKU010000192.1, forward strand.
TACGACATCAACGACCTTGTTTTTCAAAATATCACGACCTTTCGATGTATAATAATATAAGGAAGCCTTAACGTATAGCTATAGCCTAATAAATACGACAACACGAGCCGTCGGCAGATAAATTTGCACAAACTCCATTGTCGTGGGATATCTTCAAATCTAAACTTCACGAACGCCGATTCATGCGCGCAGCCTCAGGCTGCCGGCTCAGCCGACCGCATTCTCCTTCCACCGCTAACGCGGTCCCC
>CAYSKU010000193.1:0-4494 GCA_964431775.1 uncultured Ruminococcus sp.
GCGTCGCCGTGACCGATGATCGCGCCGCGCAGATAGTTGCCCGCACGGGTACCGAACCAGCCTGCCCCGGGATATATCTCGATTCCCTTCTTGAAGTGGAAATCCTTAGCATGGACGTGCTTTGCGTAGCGCGCCATTATGCCTACCGATACGGTAGGATCCTCGTCGGCGCACATGAAGTTACCGATGTCGACAAGCGCTCCGAAGTTCTCATGAGCGACGGTATTGATCAGCTTCTCAACGCGATTTGCATCCTGAGAGAAGTAGCCGTGGTTCTCGGTCATGGTACGAACGCCCTTCTGCTCTGCGTATGCGGTGACCTCACGAACGCCCTTTGCGATGATCGGGAGAGCGTTATCGTAGCCTCTGGAGTGCTTGCGGCTTCCGTCAAAGCCGTATGCAACGTCGTGACGCATCATACCGAAGCCGGCTTCTGCTGCGTAATCGACCATCTTCTTGAGTCTTGCGACCTCACCGTCGAAGTCAGCTGCGAGGAAGTTTGCACCGACTGCGAGAGCAACGGTCTCGAGACCTACCTCGGCGCAATGCTCCTTTATCTTCTTTGCGGAATCAGCCTCGTCCATATATGCACCGTCGGTATACTCGATACCGTCAAAGCCGATCTCCTTTGCCTTATCGATGATACCGAGATAGCCGAGCGTGCCGTTATATGCACCGAAGCTATAGGAAGAAACGCTTGTTTTCATGTTGAATTATCTCCTTTTGTAGTGTAGCTTTCAGCCGTAGCTGACATCTTCCTCTTTATTATAGCGGATATTGACGTTGATTTCAAGATATTTAAGACAAGAATTTTATTTTTTATGTAAAAAATGCTTGACATAAGGGACGAATGCTCTTATAATATTAGTTGCATATACATTTATCCAAATATAACGGTCTAACGATAATCAAGGAGTTTAGCATCATGTACGAAAAGATCAAGGAGCTTCTCGTTGAGGAGCTTTCCATCAAGGCGGAGGACATCACTCCTCAGGCAGAGCTTGTAAGCGATCTCGGCATCAATTCTCTCGAGCTTGCCGATCTCGTGCTTCTTTGCGAAGAGAAGTTCGACATAGAGATCGGTGACGATGTGATACACAAGTTCATCACGGTCGGTGACGTTGCCGACTATCTCTCCGAGGTCACCGAGTAAGAGGCAGAGCCAAGGACAGGAGCAATATACTACTTAACATTACGTCGCACACAGGGAAGGCCATTCGGTCTTCCCTGTATTTTGTCTGTCGGCTCAGCGACCGGCTTGACAAAGTGGGGATGGGGAGGTATAATTAAAATGTAGAGGATATCGAAGGAATGATGCTTCGATCGTATACTATATATCAAAGAGGAGATATCATGGCTCGTAATACTGCCTCAAATATAAACGTCCGCGGCGTATATTTTAACGATACCACACTTGATGCCACAGTAGACGCGCTCTGCTCCGCGCTGACCGAAAAAAAGCAGGTCGCTCTGTATACTCCAAACTCCGAGATAGTTCAGGCGTGTATCGATGAGCCGTCTCTCTACGACGTTATAAACTCTGCCGAGCTTATAATTCCCGACGGTATCGGGGTCGTAAAGGCGGCACGTATACTCGGTACTCCCTTCGCCTCCGGTAAGATCGCCGGTATCGAGGTCGGTGAAGCGTTCGTAAAACGTCTCTCCGCTACGGAACACACCGTATTCCTGCTCGGCGGTAAGCCCGGAGTCGCAGAACAGGCAGGAGAACGTCTCGCCGAAAAATACCCCGGTATACACTTTGTCGGCTTCCACGACGGCTACTTCAAAAAAGAGGGTGACGAGAACGAGGAGATACTTCGTCTCGTGAACGAGTCCGGTGCAGAGGTACTGTTCGTCTGCCTCGGTGCGCCCACTCAGGAGAAATGGATATACCAAAATCGCGACAGACTTCCCTCCGTCCATGCGTTTCTCGCGCTCGGCGGCTCTCTCTGCGGCTACGCCGGTATCGTCAAGCGTGCGCCGCGCATATTCATAAGGCTCGGTTTCGAATGGTTCTATCGTCTGCTCTGTGAGCCGTGGAGACTGCGCCGTATGATGAAGCTCCCGAAGTTCTATTTCGGCACGTGGAGCTACAAGCTCACTCGGTCGAAGCGCGGCTGAGGTGCATCGAATCTTTGATTTTCATCTTGCAAACCGACGATATATATGGTACAATGATACGGATAGTCAAATCTTGCTGTAGCTTCGGCTACACAGACCCGTTCGACGCCCCGATCGCCGCAGCAGGGACGGGCGTTTTGAGCTACGCTTGTTCTATGTCTGACAGGCAAGGGCAGAGCGTCGAACAGATCTACTGAGGGTGCATTAACAAAATGAAGAAGAACGGTGTTATGCTCGTTGGACTTTGCGGACGAAGCGGTGCCGGAAAGGGCTATATCGGTAAGATGTTCGCGGAGCTCGGTATCCCGTCTATCGACACGGATGCCGTATATCGTCAGATGACCTCCCCCGTTTCGTGTCGTGGGGAGCTTTCCCCCTGTATGCTCGAATTGGTCGAGCGGTTCGGTGAGCGTGTGCTTGCTCCCGATCTGTCACTCGACCGTGTCGTCATGCGCGGTATCGTCTTCGGTGAGGGGAGCGACGAGGCTCGCGGAGACCTCAACCGTATCACGCACCGCTACATCCTTGCGGAGACCGAACGTCTGGCGCATCAGCTCTACGAGGACGGCAGTCCGATAGTACTTATCGATGCGCCGGTGCTGTTTGAGAGCGGCTTCGACCGTCTCTGCGAATGTGTCGTCTGCGTATCCGCGCCCGAGGAGACTCTCGTTCGGCGGATATGTCGGCGCGACGGTCTCTCGGAGGAGGATGCACGCCTACGTCTCTCGGGACAGAGGTCTCACGAGGAGCTTGAGGGTCGTGCGGACTTCGTTATCATGAACGACGACGAACGTCCGATACTGTACGAGCGTGTCGGTCGCTGTGCCGCCGGTCTTCGTGCGATATACGAAAAAAATTACGTCGTCGGCGACGATGACGGTGTGCTGTCGGGAGAGTGCGGATGAAGCTTCGAAATGCCGTTCACAGAAGTGTCGTCATAATAACGATACTCGTGCTTTCCGTGACGATCGGCTACATCTATTCCTCTGTACTCGAACGGATAGACATAAAAAAGCATCCGCGTGAATATCGTGAGCAGGTGGAGCTGTATTCCGCCGCCTACGGAGTTCCCGAAGACATACTCTACGCCGTCATCCTCACCGGAAGTGACTTCGAGAGCAATCACGTTTCGGAGGACGGGCGTATCGGTCTGACCCAGCTCTCTACCTCTACGTTCGAGCGTCTGACTCGTATGACGAAGGAGGAGCTTGCCTCCGGTATGCTATACGATCCGGACACCAACATACGCTACGGTGCGTACTGGCTCTCGTACCTCTACACCGAGTACGGCAGATGGCGTAACGTGCTTGCCGCCTATGCGGCAGACGACCGTGAGCTTATAGATCTGTGGCTCGAGAACGAGGAATACGTAGACGACAGGGGTTCGCTCGAGGTCATCCCGAGTGCGACTATCTCGTCAGCGGTCGAGGAGATAGAACGAGCCGTTGACAGCTATCACGAGCTGTATTTTGACACAGCATCATAGGAAAATGGCGTGTGTGCGGCTGTACTGCGGCACGTTCATTATAGAATCAACATATGAAAGGATCACATCATGAGTGACAAGACAAAGGGACAGCTCCTTCGCGAAGAGCTGTTTTACAAGAAGAAGAGTGCATTTGAGCTGAGAAGTGCCGAGGAGCTTACAAAGGCTAAGGAATACGCTGCCGCATACACCACGTGGCTCGATCGTTCCAAGACCGAGCGTGAAGCGGTCGATGCCTCCATCGAGCTTCTCGAAAAGGCAGGCTATCGTGAATATCATCTCGGTGACAAGCTCACAGCAGGTGACAACGTTTACCTGAACAACCGCGGCAAGAACCTGTTCGTCATCCACGTAGGTACCGAGTCCATCGAAAACGGTGTCCGCATCTGCGCGGCTCACATCGATGCTCCCCGTATCGACCTAAAGCAGCATCCGCTCTACGAGAACGACGGCTTCGGCTACTTCAAGACCCATTACTACGGCGGTATCCGCAAGTATCAGTGGGCTACTATTCCGCTCGCGCTCCACGGTGTAGTCACCAAGGCTGACGGCACTACCGTTACCGTTCGTATCGGTGACGAGGCAGGTGACCCCGTATTCTGCATCACCGACCTTCTTCCGCACCTTGCAAAGGATCAGAACGGTCGCGCTCTCGGCTCTGCGTTCAGCGGTGAGGGTCTGAACATCGTTATGGCTACCTCCCCCTACATCGAGGAGGACGGAAAGATCACTCCCGCCGACGAAAAGACCAAGCTGAACGTCATGATCATGCTCAACGAAAAGTACGGCATCACCGAGGCTGACTTCATGAGTGCCGAGCTTTCCATCGTTCCCGCGCAGAACGCAGTTGACGTAGGTCTCGACAGATGGATGATCGGTGCATACGG
>CAYSKU010000194.1:0-3975 GCA_964431775.1 uncultured Ruminococcus sp.
GAACGTTTGTCCTGTGCAGATCGGCAGCCTGAGGCTGCGCGCAGTCATCGGGGCACTTTGGGTTTAGACTGAAAGAGATACCACGACAATTTTATATGTGCAAACTTGGTCTACAGAACGTTTGTCCTGTGCAGATCGGCAGCCTGAGGCTGCGCGCAGTCATCGGGGCAGCTCAGCCGACGCCTCCCTCTGGGAGGGAGGGGGACCGCGTAAGCGGTGGAAGGAGAATGCATAACGTGAAGCTTAGATGTGCTTTATTGTAACGCGCTCTCCTTCAGTCGCTGTCGTCGCCACAAATGGCGACGACAGCTCCCTCCCGGAGGGAGCCTCAATGTGTAGCCGATGCCGAACAAATACGACAAAATAATGTGTCAGCAGACAGATCTGCACCAATGATATTGTCGTGGGTTATCTTTCGACCCAAACCAAACTAACGCCGATGACCGCCTGTCGGCTCAGCCGACCTCAGCCGACCGATGGAGACGCTTCATGATGTCGTTGCCGCCGCGACCGAAGTAGTCGTGGAGAAGTACGTATTCGGCGTATAGCTCGTCGTATGCCGCGTGAGCAGCGGGGTCGGGTGCGTATACACGATCGGAGAGCTTGCCCATAGCCTCAGCCGCCTCCGTGAGCGTGGCGTACCCCCCCGACTCACCTCCTGCCGCAACAGACGCAAATATCGCCGAGCCGAGCGCGGGTGACTGCGATGAGCCTGCTATACGTAGCTCCAGCCCCGTAACGTCCGCAAATACCTGCATGACAAACGGATTCTTTACCGCTATCCCTCCCGCTACACAGCACTCGTTTACCGCTATACCGTTCTCCCTGAAATTCTCGATTATCATACGTGTCCCGTAGGCGGTCGCCTCAACTATTGCTCGAAACATATCCTCTGCTTTTGTAGTGAGAGTCATCCCGAGGAATACGCCCGACAGGTCAAAGTCCGCAAGCACGCTTCTGTTTCCGTTCCACCAGTCGAGCGCGATCACGCCGGACTCACCGACACGCTGTCGCGCCGCCCTCTCGGTCAGCACCTCTATCGGGGATATGCCGCGTTCCTTCGCTTCACGCTCGTATTTGCTCGGACACAGCGTGTCCGCAAACCATGCGTAGTGGTCGCCGAGACACGACTGTCCGGCTTCGTAGCCATAGTAGCCGGGTATTATCGAGTCGCGCACGACTCCGCATATGCCCGGGACAGGGTCGTCCCTCTCCGAGATGAGCATATGCACCGCAGACGTTCCCATGACTATCGCCATCTGTCCCGGTGAGGTCATGCGAAGTGCCGGAGCGGTCACGTGAGCATCAGAGACCGCCGCCGCGACCGCAATACCAGACCTCAGTCCGTAGCGTTCGGCAGCTCTCTCCGACAGACGACCGGCACACGAGCCGACTCCCACTATGTCCCCCGACAGCTTGTCCTCGTATACGTTACGAAGACGTGGGTCGAGAGCGGATAGAAAGTCGTGTGACGGATACTCTCCGTTCTGGTACAGTGCCTTACAGCCGACTACACAGGTGTTCCTCGTCAGCCTTCCCGTGAGCCGCCAGACGATAAAGTCTCCGGCATCAACAAAATACCGCGCCGCCTCGTATACCTCGGGGGCTTTGTCAAGTGTCTCCCATATCTTCGGAAGCATCCACTCCCCCGATACACGACCGCCGTAGCGTGAGAGCCACCCTTCCCCACGCTCACGCGCCACCTCCGTGATACGCTCGGCGTAGCACTCGGGTGAATGGTGCTTCCACAGCTTTACGTAGGCGTGAGGCTCGGCGGCAAAACGCTCGTCAAAGCAGAGCGGCACACCCTCCGCGTCGGTCGGGATGAGGGTGCAGGTCGTGAAATCGACCCCGATGCCTATTACCTCGGAGGACGACACTCCGCTCTCGCGAAGGAGCGTTGGAAGAAGCACGTCAAGTGCCGAAAGATAGTCGGCAGGATCCTGCAGGGCGAAGCTCTGCGGAAGCTCTACGTCACCGCACGGTGTGTGAAGCACGTCATCCATGACGGCGTGAGGATATTCGAATACGGCAGACCCGACCTCCGCTCCGTCAGTCACACGTACAAGAAGCGCACGTGCGGACAGCGTGCCGAAGTCAAGTCCTATAGTATATGCTGCTCTGTTCATAGTCTCTCTGCTCCGCTCCTTATGTCGGGCAAGCACTCCATATGGAAGTGCATACCATTCTGTATACCTTTCATAATGCTTTTATAGTACATCACTTTGATCATAGTGCAATATATACAGTTGTTCTACATAAACAAAATATATTGTTCTACAGAAAAACGGACGTTTTTTACCCCTTTTTCGGACGTTTTTTCACCGTTTTGGGACGATACGCAGCCATTTGGGACGATTCTCGGACGCTTTTTTCAGGCTGCGTTTTTGTTTTTCCGTAGCTTCTATATCTCGAGACGTGCCGCACCGCAGCGTTCGGCGCAAAGAGCCTCCTCACGGCGACAGGTGAGTATCAGGTACTGACCGTCGAGCATGAGCGATATCGCCGCCTCGACACGCTTTATGTCGATATGTGCAAAGCTCTCGTCAAAGACCATGAACGGAGCTTCACCCCTGAATATCTCCTCCGCAAGCGCGAGCCTCAGTGAGAGATACACAAGGTCGGACGTGCCGCGTGAAAGATGCTCACCCTCGAGAACGTCGGTCTCGGTCGAACAGCCGGCACGAAGGCTCTTGTCGAGCGTCACGGTCTCGTGTGTACCTCCGGTCGCACCGCTGAACAGCACGGATGCACTCTTTGCTATACGCGGTATAAGGTCGGAGCGTAGCTTCTCACCCGCCTGTGTCAATGCCTCCTTTGCAAGCTCACAGGCATCGTGACGAAGTGACAGCTCCTCTATACGGCGGTCGAGCGCATCGAGCGCGGAGGCGGCTTCATCGGGCGTATGCGCCGGTCTGCCGAGTGCCTCTATCTGTGACTTGAGCTCAGTCCGTCTCAGCTCCGCAGAGCGAAGCGCACCGTTCGTGTAGTCACGCTCACGTATCAGCTTCTTTATTCCGTCTGCGGTCAGCGATGCCGCCGTCTGTCCGAACGGCTGCTTCACCGCCTCAAGGTATTCGTATTCCGCATTCACGCGGTCAACGTCCGCAAGCTGCTCGTTCAGCACCTCGAGCTTACCGCAAAGGTTGGCAAGCTTTTCCGTCATCGTCTCACGGTCGGCGCGGATATCAGCGGCAGTCGAGCGAAGCTGCTCGAGCGTTTCGAAAACGTCCTCGCTCGGCTCTACACCTGCGGCGGCACACAGCTCGTCAACACGTGCGATCGCCTCCGTGAAGTGCCGCTCCGCCTGTGCCGCAAGAAGTGCGGACGGTGACAGCTCGCTCTCGTCCGAGGACGGCACGTCCTCTGCCCTCTCGACCTCCGTCCGTTCTATAAGCTCGTCAATTGACGAAGCGTTATGATCGGACAGCAGAGCCGAAAGTCTCGCGCTGTTTTTGGTGTTTTTTATCATGAAGACTCCGCCGAGGGTCACGAACACGAGCGTGACGAGGAGCGGAAGTATGTACATCTGCGTATTGAACCAATATAGCAGCAGTGTCAGACCGAAGCCGAACAGACCTGCGATAAAGAGGGACATTGCCGCCGTGAACTGGTCGTGTGCGCGCTTTTCGAGCCGCTGTGCCTCCTCCGTGACCTCGCTATACGCCGTGTCCTCGCCCTCATACTCATCGGAGGGGGACATATCGGGAAAGACGTCCGGTATCGGGTCTCCGCCGTCATCTGCGACATTCGAGACCTCCGAGGTAACGTTACCGTAGGCGGAACACGCCTCGACTGCGGCGCGGACGTCACGCTCTACCTCGTCAACATCGGCGGCGAAGCTGCCGCCGAGAGGAGACTCGTCAAGCTCGGAGAGGGTGTCCTTCAGAGCCGCGATATTACGCTCTATGCTCTCCGCGTTGTCGATACGTCTTTTCAGCATGACCTTATCGAGCGCGGCGAAGATACCGTCAC
>CAYSKU010000194.1:3985-4450 GCA_964431775.1 uncultured Ruminococcus sp.
GTTTGTCCTCCGTAAGCTCACCTATACGTCTCTCGATATCCTTGAGAGAGCCGCTCAGGCGAAGCACGGTCGCGGACGTACCGGAGGAACGGCGCACCTCCTCCTCGAGTGCGGCACGCTTTTCGCGAAGCTCACCCAGCTCACCGCCTCCTCCGTTCTTGTGACATATCTCGCGTCTTACGGAATCGATGGTACGTATCGCCTTTTTTATGTCGATGCTCTCGTCTGCGGAGGAGAGGAGGTTCTCGACCGCCGTACCGACACTTCCGATGTCGGGTCTGATGAGTGCGTTCTGTCCGACGAAGCAGGTATTGACAAAGACCTCCTCGGAAACGCCGAAGAAGTATTCCCCGGGATCCTTTCCGGTAAAGGACTCACCGCTCACGCGGTCTATTATACGGACACGCTCACGTGCCGGAGCATCGTCCGAGGTGAGTATGGCACGCTCGAGACGGTATTCCCGTC
>CAYSKU010000195.1:0-4430 GCA_964431775.1 uncultured Ruminococcus sp.
CACCTGCGTACAGACCCTGATAGCCGCCGTTATCGAGACGATAGTCGTTTCCTGCCGCAAGGTCGAAGTCCCAGCCGGGTCCGAAATACAGCTTACCGTCACGACGATAGAGGAAGAAGCTCGACCAGCCACAGTCGATGTTCTTCATTATCTCCTCGACAAGGTATGTGTCCACCAGAGAATCTATGTCGATGATCTCGCGTATCTCCTTTTCCGTACCGTCGCAAACGGTGACGTAAGCATTCGTCACCCACTGGTCGATGTAGTTACAGCGTTCTGCGGTGAGACTGTCCTCTCCGCGTATCTCATACGGGAAGCCCTTTGCGGTGAACCATACGAGACCGTTGTCGCCTGCCTTATATGCGTAGTTATCGAGCTCGACCATGAAATCAGCACCGAGCGACGGGTCGTCCTTACCGTTTACGATATTGACTCTGTCCTCGTTTACAGTGATCTTTTCGATCAGCATATAGCTTCCGCGATAGCTGCCGTTCAGATAGACATCGACCGGTCTGCAATCGGGAGCCCATTCGATGCCGTCCATATTGCGCTGTAGCCAGAACGCCGCGTGGTTACGGAGCAGAGACTGGTCACAATGGTTCGAAACGAGTACCCAGTTCTTGCTCTTGCCCTCTCCGAGACCGCCGAGCTTCTGACTTTTGGTAAGACGTATGGTATAGGACTTCTTCGCCCAGCCCATCGAAGCGTTACCGCGGCACTTTATCGTTGCCTCGACCTCGTTCAGTATGTAGCGTTTTTCGATATTATCGACACTGATCGTGCAGCTTACGGTACGTGTGTCGGACTCGACCGAGTTTCCGTCGGCGGTGGTGATATAGATGACCGGACAGGAGTCTATGACCTGCTCGAATATTGCGTAAACGGTCTTGCTCTCCTTTACCGACATGGCACGGTGTACGGAGTTCTTTTCTCCGTCGCTCCACTTGACGAACTGATAGCCGGAGGCGGCGACCGCTTCGACTGTAGTACTCTTCTCTCCGGAAAGGAGGGTCTGAGAAGCGATACCAGAGATATATCCGGCATCTGCCGGAGTTACGGCGTAATTCAGGATGTACTCCTCCTTCGGAACAGCAAGCTGTGCCGCCGTCGTTTCAACGACCGTTTCTTTTATCTCCGCATTATCGGTCGATAAGTCCCCATCGACCGCCTCGGAGCATGACGGCAGCATAAGAGCTGTCATGATAAGTGCTACGCCGAAAAATGTATGTAATATCCGTTTCAGACGCATGAGTTTTCCTCCGTGTGCATAAAAATTGTACAAGAGCCGCGAACGCCTTCTCTCATGTACGGTTATAACTATAGATTATATACGATTTTTACAACGATGTCAATGTATTATCGGAGATTTTCATGAAGATTCTCGATTTTTTATCCGAGCTTTTGGGGACGTTCCTAACTCCGTTCGCTATTGCTGTAACCACTACCGTTATATGTCATCGTATACCGTTCCCGACCGTATCGCGTCTACGAAGGAGTCTTTCGGAGGCATATGAGCCGACACGAAAAAAGACAGCTCCGGCAAAAAGCTCACCCTTCTCGGCTCTGTCGGTCGCGCTTGCCGGAACTCTCGGGGTCGGAAACATAACAGGTGTTTCGTCCGCGCTGATCTCCGGCGGTGCCGGTGCGGTATTCTGGATGTGGGTCGGGGCGATAGTCTCGGCGGCGATAAAATACGCGGAGGTATATCTTGCGGTAAGGTTCAGGCGTGAGGAACGCGGCAGATGCTTTGGCGGTGCGATGTACTACATACGTGACGGTCTGTCCCGAACTCGCGGTATGTCATATCGTACCACAGCCGTACTCGGAGGTATATTTGCTCTGCTCTGCTGTCTGAACTCGCTGATCACCGGAAATATCATACAGTCAAATGCAGCCGCCTGTCTGCTTCCGACCGAGTACAGGGCGGTCTTTGGCTTCGTTCTCGGTACGCTCGTGCTTGCTTCGTTGTTGTACGGAAGCAAAAAGGTCGAGCAGATAACCGCACGGCTCATGCCTCCGCTGACGCTTGGTTATCTGCTCCTATCCGTAGCTATTCTGTTATGTAACGCTTCGCTCGTTCCGACGGTGCTTCGCGACATATTCGTTTCCGCGCTGTCTCCGCGCTCCGTCCTCGGCGGTACTGTCGGTTTCACTGTACGTGAGGGGATACGATACGGAGTCATGCGCGGAATATTCTCGAACGAAGCCGGCTGTGGAACGTCACCGACCGCTCACGCCTCTGCCGATGTAAAAAGTCCGCGTTATCAGGCGTATCTCGGTATAGCGGAGGTACTGTTCGACACGCTCATCCTTTGCACTGCAACGGCACTCGTGCTGTTAGTCGCCGACGAACGCTACGGTATACTTCCGTGGAAGACAGACGCCGACAGTGCCGCAGTAACTATTCTGGCGTTTCGCTCCTTAGCCGGAGAGGTCGCCACACACATCCTGACAGCCGCCGTTTTTCTTTTTGCGTATGCGGCGGTGATCGCGCAGATATTCTACGGTGTTTCCGCTATCGGATATCTTACAAGAAACAGGCTTTTCTTCCTTATATATTACGTCTGCTCCGTTGTCTGTACCGTACTCGGTGCGGTCGCCTCCGCGCCTGTGCTATGGCTCCTTGCGGACATAGTTCTCGGGCTTATGACGGTCTGTAACTGTGCTGTGATCATCCTTCTTCGGCGAAGCATAGAATGAACGCTCAATCGAGTGTCACGTCAGCTGTCCTTCCCCTATTCACCTCAAGCAGACGGTCGAGCAGCCCGGGCATTTGGTCTATGCGGAACGCTCCTCTGATACCGTACTCGCCGAGCGTGACATACGCTTTACTGTGGGCGTTGAAGCGTGCATCGTACATTGCGAAATAATTTTTCAGCTTGACGTCAAGGGTCTTATTATATTCCGCAGAGCCGTCCTTCAGTCTCGTATAGCGGACACGTGCATACATGACCTTCGCCTGCTCGAAACGCTTTGAGTTGATGAGGTAGCCCTTACCGTAAAGCTCGTTCATTTTGCGGCTCCTTAGCTCCGAGAGTGCGGCGTTATTGTCACCGAGACTCAAAAGATATGCATCGATATTATAGAGTATGGAGCATCCGAACTCCTTTGCGCGGTCTGCTCTGACGGAGGTAGAGCCTTGCTTTGAGTCGTAGCCTATGACCTCCGAGAGGGTCTCGAAAAGTCCCGTCTTTATGCGGAGAACGTCTGTTTCGTCAAAGATACCGACACGGACAGCCTCGGTCACGAGTGTGTTCGTATAGTCGAGCGGTGATATCCGCTCGGGGTCGAGGGCATCATGTGCTATAAGTCCAAGCTCGTTATTATTCATGGTCATCCTCGTCCTCCCTCAGATAGGCGTAATCGTCCGATGCATCGTATTCATGTGCGGCTCTTCTGTCCTCGTCATCGTTCGACGGAGCATTCATGATATTGTCGTAGTCGTAGAACTCATCGAATGCGTCAACGTCGAAGATATCGTCCTCATCGTAATCGTAGTTATCGTCATCCTCGTAATCGTCATGCGTTGTACGCTCGTCATCCTCAAAATAGTCCTCACCGTATGCCTCGTACACGCTGTCACGCGGTGCTTCACGCATACCCGTTCCCGAATCGTAGTCGAGCTCGTCACGGTCGGCGTACCAATCGTAATAGTTATCCCCACTGTTGACCATTCGAATGATACGTTCTCCCTCGACACTCACGAGTGTATCAACGCTTCCGTTACAGCGAAGCTCGAAGCGTCTGAAAAGCTCCTCGATAAGGTCGTTATCGGATATCCTATCCTCTGTGTCGGTCTTGATGTAGTAGAAAAGAGCTGTCACCTCGTTCAGCACGTAGGAGTAGTTCTCCTGTGTGACGTAATGTGAGGTGCAGAACCGCCGTATTATCTTCTCGACCGCGCCTACGCCGATCTCGACACGCTCGTTTTCGGTGAGCGCGGTATTTCTCGTGTCGGAAAGCTCCCTCGCCTCCTCCTCGCTGAGGAGAAGACCGTATTCCATAGACACGGGATTTAAGTCAAGTATCTCCTTTGACACCGGCTGTAATGCAATGCTTTCAAATGATATCAGTCCGTTCATTGGCTATCTCCAGTTTTTTTCACGACGTGTGCCTTGAACGTCACATGGTCATAAAAAATTATTCACGAGCTTCAAAAAACACTTGACATATCGCACGAAATGTGGTATGATACATCATGTATTAATGTGCGATATCAAGTATTTCGTCTATATAGGTATGATTATACCACTTACAGTCGAGGCTGTCAAGTGGTTTTTTGTTTAGGGCGTGTTTGAAAAAAGTTCCCCCATGTACGTCTACGGAGGTCAGTGCCATATGTCGTACACGGGGGTATTCGTTTATATTAGGGCGAGTTTGAAAAAAGTCAATATGCACAGATAGCGGAGCTTTTTGCGCTATACTTCAGA
>CAYSKU010000196.1:0-4425 GCA_964431775.1 uncultured Ruminococcus sp.
CATGAATGAGCCTCCCTCCGGGAGGGAGGGGGACCGCGTTAGCGGTGGAAGGAGACCGCAGGCATGGATCGGCGTACTTTCAGTTGTGGTTGAACGATATCCCACGACAATTTTAGATGTGCAAATTTATTGTAACGCATTCTCCTTCAGGCAGACAAGCTGCCAGCTCCCTCCCGGAGGGAGCCTTATTTACGTGTAGCTGGATAATGAACGAATACGACAAAATAAACCGTCAGCAGCCGACCTGCACCAAATAATATTGTCGTGGGTCGTCGAACATTTTCAACTGAAAGTGCGCCGATGACCGCCTGTCGGCTCAGCCGACCCGATGACCGCCTGTCGCCTCAGGCGACCTGCACAAATAATATTGTCGTGGGTCGTCTTTCGATCCAAACTGAAAGTACGCCGATGACTGTTTGCGGTCTCAGACCGCCGACTATATTACAGTTATGTTACAGATGAGGGGCGGGGGTTGATTATGGTGTGGTGCTGTGATATAATGCCAACGGTGCGGTCTGCCGAGACGGCTCTTTTCCTGTGTGCGCCGACGGCTTCTCCACCGCATATCTACGACCATACGACCTACCGATGCTCACCACTCGCATCGGATGCAAAGGCGGTATTTTTTATCATTATGGATCAGACAGAACGGATCGTATCAACAAAAGCAAACAAACAGAACAGGCGTATGCTCATGTCGTTCATGCGCGGCTGTATCGGCTTCTTCGCCGTAAGCATAATAGCCTCCCTCCTTTCTTCACTGTGTGAGCTGGTCATCCCGAAGCTCATCGGCACTACAGTCAATTCCGTCCTCGGTGACGAGGACTACCCACCCTACCTCGAATTCGCAGGGGATATCGAGATCGGTCGGCTGCTGCTCATGATCGCAGGTGCGATACTTGTCGTAGCTGTCCTCATGGGCTGCTGTAAGTACCTCGAGAACGTCTTCAACCGAAAGGGCGCGGAGACCCTCGTGGAAAATATGCGTAACCGACTTTACGACCATATAAGTCACCTCCCCTTTTCGTGGTACGCCGGAAATCAGACCGGTGACATAATTCAACGCTGTACCTCCGACGTCGAGACCGTCAAGGCGTTCCTCTCGGAGCAGCTTACCTCGGTCGTCAGCACGACCCTGCTTATCGTGATGTCACTTGCGTTCATGTTCAGTGTCGATACGACGCTTGCACTTATCGCGCTCATCTCGATACCGATAGTCATCGCCTATTCCGCATTCTTTCACGGTAAGATCGGCGATCGCTTCCTGTATTGCGACGAGAACGAGGGTCGCCTCTCCTCCATCGTGCAGGAGAACCTTACCGGTGTCCGTGTCGTCCGTGCGTTCGGACGCGAAAAGTACGAGGTCGATAAATTCACCGCGCAGAACGACCTGTACTGTGATGCGTGGGTCAAGCTCAGCCGCTTTATGTCCCTCTTCTGGGCGGCAGGTGACCTCATCTCCGGCTTGCAGGTCATGATAGTCCTGATCGTCGGTACGGTGCTTTGCGTGAACGGTGAGCTGAACGTCGGAGACTTCATTGCGGCAGTCTCCTACAACTCCATGCTCACGTGGCCCGTGCGCTCACTCGGTCGTGTCATCTCCGAGATGAGCAAGACGGGCGTTTCCATCGGACGTATCGGTGAGATAATGTCAGCCGAAACGGAAAAGGATGCGCCGGACGCGGTCGATGCCGACATGAGCGGCGATATCGTGTTCGAGCACGTTTCGTTCGGCTACGATAACGGAGGTGACGGCGCGACCTCGAAGGAGATACTGCACGACATCTCGCTCGAGATAAAGAAGGGCTCTACCGTCGGTATACTCGGTATGACAGGCTCGGGCAAGTCAACGCTCGTCTCCCTGCTCTGCGGACTGTACGACCTTCCCGAGGGCGGCGGCCGTATAACGCTGTCCGGTCGGGACATTCGTGAGGTACGCGCCTCGTCCCTCAGACGAAATATCGGCATAGTATTGCAGGAGCCGTTTTTGTTCTCGCGTACACTTCGTGAGAACATCGGCATGACGTTCGACGACCCGAGCGCGAACGAGGAGGCGATAGTCGAAGCGGCACGTGCCGCCTGCCTTGACGAGACGATACGGAGCTTCACCGCCGGCTACGAAACGACGGTAGGTGAGCGCGGCGTAACGCTCTCGGGAGGTCAGAAGCAGCGCACCGCGATAGCTCGTCTTCTTGCCGCCGCACCGCCTGTCATGATCTTTGACGACAGCCTTTCGGCGGTAGACAGTGAGACGGACGCACGTATACGTACCGCGCTCCGCGAAAAGACGGCGGATGCAACGGTCATCATGATCTCGCACCGCATACAGACGCTCATGTCTGCCGACCGTATCTTCGTTATGTCCGGCGGACGTATCATCGAGTCGGGCAGTCACGAGGAGCTTCTGCGGCAGGGCGGCATATACAAGAGGATAAACGACATTCAGACAGGTCTTCCGGAGGAAGCCGGAGAGGAGGCAGGACAGCATGGATGAAAGAGAGAACGACACTAAAGTAACGCACCTGAAGCTGTTCGGTATACCGCGTCTTCTGCCGCACCTCAAGGCACACGCGCCGATCATGCTCTGCATGATGCTGCTCGGTGTCGCCGGTTCGGTAATAGACATAATCTTTCCGAAGTATCAGGAATACGCGATAGACCATTTTATAGCAGGGAACACGCTCGACACCATAGTACCGTTTACGGTGACGTACACGCTGTTCCTCATTCTAAAGATCATATTCGACCTGAACAGCACCTACATGGCATCGAAGATCGAGATGTACATAGGTCGTGATCTGAAAAAGAAGTCCTTCGACCATTTGCAGACCCTTTCGTTCTCGTACTTCAACCGAAACAGTGTCGGCTACGTACACGCCCGAGTCATGAGCGACACGGGACGTATCGGAACTCTCGTTTCGTGGTATCTTATGGACTGTGTATGGAACATAACGTACATGGTCGGTGCGCTTGCGGTCATGCTCCGCACGAACCGGCGGCTCACGCTGATCGTGCTTGTGGTGATACCGATAGTTACGGCTATAGTCGCGCTCATGCAGAGCAAGCTGACAGAGGCGAACCGCCGTATACGTGAGATGAATTCGCGCATAACCGGCAGCTTCAACGAGGGCATAACGGGCGCGAAGACCGTAAAGACGTTGGTCGGGGAGGAAAGGATGTACCGCCGCTTCACCGGAGAGACCGGTGAGATGAAGCGTATATCGGTAAGTGAGTCGCGGTATCGCGGCATACTCTGGACATCGCTGACGGCGGCATCGTACATCGCTCTCGCACTCGTGCTGTACCGAGGGGGCGTACTCAACTCCGAGGGGGTCATGGCACTCGGTACGCTCTCGCTGTTTATGTCCTACGCGATGGGAATAATGCAGCCTATACGCTGGATAGTGAACAGTCTGTCTCAGCTGATCACGGTGCAGGTGAACATCGAGCGTTTGACGGGGCTTCTCGAGACGAAGTCTGACGTATCGGACTCTGACGAGGTGATCGCACGGTACGGTGATATGTTCGAGCCGAAGCGTGAGAACTGGGAGGACATACGCGGAGACATAGAGTTCGAGAACGTATCGTTCAAGTATCCTGACGGAGACGAATACGTCCTGCGCGACTTTGACCTAAAGATACCGCACGGCACGAACGTAGCGATAGTCGGAGAGACGGGAGCCGGAAAATCGACTCTCGTGAATCTGGTATGTCGTTTCTTCGAGCCGACTTCCGGACGTGTGCTGATAGACGGACGTGATGCACGTGAGCGGTCGCAGCTGTGGCTACACTCGAGCATAGGCTATGTTCTGCAAACGCCGCACCTGTTCTCGGGAACGATACGTGACAATCTGAGGTACGGTGCGCCCGATGCAACAGACGATGAGATAATGGAGGCATTACGGACGGTGTCGGCTGTGGGGATCATAGAAAAGAGTGAGCGCGGACTTGACACGGAGGTCGGAGAGGGAGGCGATCTTCTCTCAACGGGAGAGAAGCAGCTGATCTCGTTTGCGCGTGCGATACTCGGCAAGCCGAAGATACTGATACTTGACGAAGCGACCTCCTCGGTAGACACCTTTACGGAGCAGCTGATACAGGAGGCGATCGAGAGGGTGATCGAGGGGCGCACATCGTTCATGATCGCGCACCGTCTTTCGACTGTACGCAATGCGGACATAATACTTGTAGTACGAGACGGAGTGATCGTTGAGTCCGGCACACACGCGGAGCTTATCGCGCATCGCGGCTACTACTACGACCTCTACACTCGTCAGTACGAGCGTGAAGCCACGGAGAAGATCTTCTCCGACGGAGGTGTCGGGGCGGTCTGAGACGACAGGCGACCAAGTTTGCACCAATGATATTGTCGTGGGTCATCTTCCGATCCAAGCTTCACGAACGCCGATGACCGCCTGCGGTCTC
>CAYSKU010000197.1:0-4412 GCA_964431775.1 uncultured Ruminococcus sp.
GGCGATATGCTCCTCTATTCCTCGTCGAGTCGCTCGACTACGGTGGAGACCTTGGTCAGGCGAAGGACTGCCGCACCCGACAGCATCGAAACCGCTATGCAGACCGCAAGCATCACAACGCCGAGTGTCAGGTCAAGCTCCACAAGTGCGTCCATCGCGGTATTCACGAGGATCGCGATCACCGGAAAGCCGACGAACAATGTCATCACCACGGCGATACCTCCGCTGTAGAGGCTCTCCGAAAGGAGCATACGCCAAAGCTGTCTGTCGGTCATGCCGACTGCCTCGAGCATTGCAAATTCACGCTTGCGTTCCGTGACGGAGGAAAGTGCGGTATTTACGATATTCAGCACGCCCACAAGGAATATCATTCCCGACAGGCTGTAGCCGACCGTTCTTATCGAAAGCACTGTTTTCTCAAGCTCCGCATAGTCGTCAAGTCTTCCCTCTATCGAGGGATACGCAGCTGCGACCTCGCGTGCCGCATCGTAGGTCTCGGCATACAGGCTGTCGTAGCAATCCTTTACATCGATATCGACCGACAGTGTGAAGTCCTCGCCGAGGCGCGTAAGCTCGGAGCGCATGGCGTCATACCTTCCGTCTGCCGCATCGAGCAGGAGTGCGTAGGTAGCACCCTCACCGAACTCTGTCACGAACGCACTCTCCGTCATATACAGTACGGGACGGTTCGTATCGCCGCAGGAGATATAGCCGCAGACGTAATACGGTATCAGAGAATATTCGCCGTATTTTACGGTATAGCTGTTCGTGCCGAGACGTATGGCTGAGCCTTCCTCGAAATACGAGTACGGTGCGTAGGTATAGCCTCCCTCGTTATGTGCAAGCACTCTGTCTGCGCTGTACTGCGCCACGACGTAGCCCTCCGAATATTCCTCACCTATCTCCTCGAGCTCGGTATCGATGAGCTGTCCGAAAAATTCGTCCGGTATACCGACTACGACAAGCTCCGTTCTTCCGTCAAGTATACGCTGCTGTATCGGTGTCCAAAAATTATCGTCACACCTCTCCTTCCAGCTACGCATAGCCCTTCGTGTATAGTCCGGGGTGTCAAGCTCGAGCATTGTCGTGCGTATGCGCCACAGTCTGCCGGTCAGCGGACTTTCCTCGATACGTGAGACATATTCCTCGGCAAGCGTTATACCCTCATCGATATCGTAAAAGGAGGTATAGGTCTCCTCGGATTCGGTGCCGCCGTTTGAATACACGTCCGCGGTGTACACCCTTTTATACTCGTATGCCGGCTTTATGATATAGTCCGTCTTTTGCAGATTATCGTGGGTATACGCCAGCATATAGTCGGAGAGGGTCGCGATAAGCACGAACAGAAGCACCGAAAGTGACATCGACATTGCGGTGATGATGCTCTTTTTCCGATCACGTGAGACAGTATAGCCGGCAAGACGTATCGGAGTCGGGAGCTTGTTTTGCTTTTTGTAGTTCTTACGTCTGACAAAGGTCTTTGGAAGGTCTGTCTGCGGAGTATATTCGACTGTCGAGATCGGGGTCAGGTGATATAGCTTTTTCAGCGGACGTGTCGCCGACCAAAGAAGTGTCACGAGGGTCAGAGCAAGTGTGGCTATAGGTATCCACGGCTCGAACTTGAAGCTCACTCCGTAGTCGTTCATCGTAAACAGCACCGGAGAGAGGAGCCGCCAGCCGATAAGATAGCCCATTATAAGTCCGGGAAGCGCGGTCACACCGTACAGGAGCGAGGACTGCACCACTATGATACGTCTGAGCTGTCGGCGTGTAGTGCCGAGGACGCTCAAAAGTCCGAAGCCCTGCATATCCTGTGTCAGTGCTATGGAGTACACGTTATATATGAGCAGGAACGAGCAGAAGAACACCAGTGCAACGGAGACTGCGATCAGGCAGACCGTTGACGGGTTCAGGCTCTTTGCAAGAGTCGCTTCAAGGTACGCGCCGTTCAACGAGCCGAAGCGTGTCTTTCCCTCGACCTTATACGCACCGAGCGTTTCGTCAACGAGCGTATCGTATTTGCCGGAGAGGTTCAGAGTATTATCAAAGGTAAAGAAAACGTTATAGCTCGTACCGAAGCCGTAGCTCTCCTCAAGAGTGTCACTGTATCGAAGCACCGCACCGAGCTCTGCTTCCGACGAGACCTCCATATATCCGCAGACGACGAATTCCGCGTGCTCCGTATAGCTCATGCCATCCCTCACGCATTCGTAATACAGTGTGATACACTCTCCTATCGCGATATCTCCGAAAAGGGTCGGGTCTATCAGAAGCTCATCATCGGACTGCGGAAAATGTCCCTCCGTTACCGAGGCGTAAAAATGCTCGAGCTGCTCCTCCGTCTCAAACACACGTATCGTGTCACGTGACATCGCGACCTCCGCTTCCGCAGTCGCATAGCGTGTGACGGTCGAGCAGACGGCGGCTTCCTTCACGGTCGGTGAGGAACGCACCCTATCGCGCAGCTCCGCTTCGTCTATCTCGAAGGCATCGGTCGTCAGGTAGCCGTGATAGTCCGTACCCGATTCGAGACGGAGCATCAGACCGTAGCTCCCGATCAGGTTCGAGGCTATACTGACGACTGTCATGAACAGCACCATAGTGAGCAGTATAGCCGCGCAGATCACGACGGAGCGTGCTTTTTTGCCTGTGATACGGTTTACGGCAAGCCTTACTATGATGCTCATCTCGTCACCCCACTGTCACTGACTATAACACCGTCCTCTATGCGAAGTCGTCTGCCCGTCATCTGTGCCAGCTCCTCGTTATGCGTTATGACGACTATCGTCTGCGCGAAGCGTTCGTTCATCGAAGCAAGGGTCAGCATGACCTCCAGACCTGTTTTTGAGTCGAGGCTTCCGGTCGGCTCGTCCGCAAGTATGATGTGCGGCTTTGTGATGAGCGCACGTGCTATCGCGACACGCTGCTGCTGTCCGCCCGACAGCTGAGAGGGCATGGAGCCTCTTTTGTCCTCGATACCGAGGGTATGCAGCAGCTCGTCTACCTCGTCACGCTCGACCTTCACGCCGTCAAGTCCGAGGGGAAGTGTCACGTTCTCCCAGACGTTAAGGCTCGGGATGAGGTTGAAGCGTTGGAAGACGAAGCCGATATAGCGGCGGCGAAAGACGGTGAGCGGATCTGGAGCCAAGCGGTATATGTCCGTTCCGTCGATAAGCACACGTCCCGAGGTCGGTATATCGAGACCCCCGAGAAGGTGCAGAAGGGTCGATTTGCCGCTTCCGCTCGTTCCGACTACAGAAACGAACTCTCCGCGCTCGATCGACAGCGACACGTTATCGAGTGCGCGAAGCTCCGTCTCACCTGTAGTATAGAGCTTTGTAAGCTCCTCTGTTCGTATAAGCATTCGTATGTCTCCTCTCATGCTTTAGGCTATACCATTATCATACGGAGACAATCTTTCTGAAATATGACGAAATCTTACATTCTCGAAAGAAAGACCGAAAATACGCTCCCCTCCTCGTTGGAGGAGACCGAAACACGTCCTCCCTCGGTATTCAGTATGCTTGCGGTCAGATAAAGACCTATGCCGACACCGGTAGCATCCCTCGAATTTCGTCCGCGATAAAAACGCTTCCATACATTGCAAAGCTCGTCCTCGGGTATGCCTCCTCCGCAGTCCGCTATGTCGAGCCGCACGAACAGCTCGTATAGGTACGCGGTCACGGTCACACGACTTCCGCTCGGAGAATATTTTATCGCGTTATCGAGTATATTTCCGACCGCCTCGGCTGTCCAGCGCAGGTCGAAGACCGCCGTAAGCTCTCCCGAAACGTCACAGCACAGCTCGATGCCCTTTGCATCCGCAGAAGCGTAGACCGCTTCGAGCGAACGTCTGACGAGCTCTCTTACAGAGCCTTCGGTCGGCGAAAGGTTCTCGGCGATAAGTCCGCCCTCGCATTTCGAGAGCTTTACGAGGGAGTCCATAAGGAACGACAGCTTTTCGGTCTGCTCACGTACCACGTCGCCGTGCTCGCCAAGCTCCGTATACATGAGTATCGACGAAAGGGGCGTTTTCGCCTGATGTGCGATATCGGCAACGAGTGACGATATGCTAAGATAGCCGGAGCGTACCTTTTCCTCCCTCGTCTCAAGCTCACACAGGTGTGTGATGAGCCGTCGCTCTACGGGGGTCAGAGTCTCGTCAACGATACATTCCGTTCGACGGAGGGTACGCTCCTCGTCGCTGATGTCGCTTTCTTTTCCCGAGGCTTGAAGTATATGCTCAAAGCGGTCGAGCATATGCTCTCTCCTACATCTCTCGATCAAAAAATACGCTATGCAGACCGTGAGCTGTGCGGCGATATAGATGACGAGCAGCCACGGTCTTGCTATATACTGCCACAGCACGAAGAATAGTAGGGACAGCGCAAGCAGTGCGGCGGCACAGGCGA